>JANNFQ010000390.1:0-8567 GCA_031380045.1 Acidimicrobiaceae bacterium | reverse complement strand
GTTGAATCTGTTCGGCAAGTCGGCGGCCGGCGTCTTCATGAGCTTGCGGGCGCGTGTTGCGACCCTGCGGATAGAGTCCCCCCTGGTTGCCGCGATACTCGCCGGTGCCGAGATCCGTCAACGGCTTCAGATCGGCAGGCGGAGGCGGCGGCGGATTGCGATTCGGGGCCGGGCGGCCACCCGCGTTGTCGGCTGTGGCCAATCGCAGAGCCTGAACCACGGACTTGCCGTCGCGCTGCATCTCGCGGAAGTCGGTGTCGAGTCCCTCGCGAAAATCCTTCATCCGTTCCTTGAGCGTGTCGGCGTCGCTGCCGAGAACCCGCGTCGCCTCGGTCAGGGTCAGTTCATGGAACGGGCATGCTCCGGCCAGCCGGGTGCACACGGGGTCGACGCCTCGGGCATCGCTGGTGGTCGGGGTGTCGAACGGGGGCAGCGGCTGACCGATGACAGGCATGGTGATCGCTTCGGCATCGAACACCAGCACCGGCGTCGGGTCACCGATGGCGCCATCGATCGCCAAGGAATACAGGCCGGCGGCCGGCAGATTCGCGATGATGCTCCAGTAGGGCACCGACAACCCGGAGCTGCGACGGATCGCGTCGATCGGGCCGATCACGTCGCCGGCGTCGTTGCGCACCCGCCCGGTCAATCGTTCGGGTCCGTCAACCAGTAGGGCGCCGTCACTGCGAGCAAGCGACACAGCCAACCGCACCGGCCCGGCCACGAACGCCTGGTTGTTCGGAAAGCGTTGAACGACCACGAAGTCGCCGGCGCCCGACGAGCCGGACGAGCCATCGGTGTTGCCGCCTGCACTCTCGGGCGGCGAGTCGGATGATGCGTTGTCGGATCCGCACGCTGCCAGCAGCGCGCTGACACCGACGACACCGGCAGCGCCGGCCAACAAGGTGCGACGGGTGACGGGCAAAGAGGGGTCGGCAGTCACCGAGCCAGCCTACGAAGCGCACTCGCCAACTGTTCAGCGCGACAGGTCCCACCGCCCATGACCCCAGTGTGTGCACACTTCCGGCCCGGGGGTGGGTCCAGACCGTGCACACGCCGAATTTGGGTGGGGTATCACCGGGCATCGCCGTCGACCCGCCGCCTACGATGCTGTTCATGAGCAAACCACTTGGCCCGTACTCACCCGCCGTGCGTGCTGGCGACTGGGTCATCGTCAGCGGGCAGCTGGGTGTGAAAGATGGCGTGCTGGTGCCCGGCGGGGTGGCGGCCCAGACCGCCCAGGCCGTACAGAACCTGGCCGAACAGCTGGCGTCGATGGGCGCATCGCTGGCCGACGTGGCCAAGACGCTGTGCTTCCTGACCGACATGGATACCTTTGCCGCCTTCAACGAGGCGTACGTGGCGGGCTTCGGCCAATCGCGCCCGGCGCGCAGCACCGTCGGTGTGGCGGCGCTGCCCCTGAACGGTGCCGTCGAGATCGAGGCCTGGGCGTACCGACCGGCCTGAACACCAGATGCTTCACCATGGGGCCACCATCGGGCCACCATCGGGCCGCTGGCGATCGGGCTCCGGTGGCCGGTGTGCCTGCAGCTAGGCTGGCCACCGTGCCCGGTGCCATCGCCATTGTCGTCGTGTTGTTGCTGTTGCCCGTCGCGATCTGCATGGGTGGCGCGGCCATCGCCGCAGCGCTCGGCATCGCCCTGAACCGCGATGCCGAGGTGCGTGCCGAGGGCAGCGAACTGCTCGACCTGAACGTCTGACCCTGGTCGTCATGCATCGTCACGACGCCTCGATCGAGGTGCTCACGCAGGCGGTCCTGCGCTACGCCGTCGAGCGTATGCGGCTTGACCCGCCGCCGCTGGACAACAGCCGCAGCCGCGGCGATCTGGCCGCCATGGCCGGTCGTACCGTCACGCCGAAGGGCATCGGCGGGCTGGAGGCGTTGCGTGTGTTCGGCGACGTCCTCGCACCGGCGTGCATCAGCGTCGATCACCCGCGGTTCCTCAGCTTCGTGCCGGCCGCACCCACCGAGGCTTCGATCCTGTTCGATCTGGTCGTCGGCGCTTCCAGCATCTACGCGGGTTCGTGGCTGGAGGGCGCCGGCGCGGTCCACGCCGAGAACGAGGCGCTGCGATGGATCAGCGATCTGGTCGGCCTGCCTGCGTCGGCCGGTGGCGTGTTCGTCAGCGGTGGCACGGCCGGCAACCTGTCGGCGCTGATCGTGGCCAGGGCCCGTTGGCGGCATCGCGCCCAGGGCGCGATGGATCGCACGCGAGCGCTGATCGTCACGTCAAGCGGTGCGCACTCCAGCATTGCCGCGGCCGGGCGGGCGATGGATGCCGATGTCGTACAGGTGCTCGCCGACGGCGAGGGCCGCATGCGTGGTGTGACGCTTGACCAGACGCTGGCCGCGCTCGATCCGGCCGATCGCGAACGGTTGATCGCAGTGGTGGCAACCAGCGGCACCACCAATGCGGGTGTCATCGACGACCTCGCCGGTGTGGCGGCGGCATGTGCCCGCGAGTCCACCTGGATGCATGTCGATGGTGCGTACGGCGGTGCCGGTCTGGTGGCACCCAGCGTGCGCGCTCGATATGCCGGCATCGAACACGCCGACAGCTTCATCGTCGATCCGCACAAGTGGCTGTTCGCCCCGTTCGATTGTTGTGCGTTGGTGTACCGCGATCCGTACGAGGCCCGTGCCGCGCACACCCAGCACGCCGAGTACCTGGACGTCCTGCACACCCACGACGATGCCGAGTGGAATCCCAGCGACTTCGCCCATCACCTGTCGCGTCGCGCTCGGGGCCTGCCGTTCTGGTTCAGCCTGGCCACCTACGGAACCGACGCGTATCGCGATGCCGTCGAGACCACGCTGCAGGTCGCTCGGGCTGCCGCCGATCTGATCCGCGACGCGCCACACCTCGAACTGATCATCGAGCCCGAACTGAGCATCGTCGTGTTCCGCCGCATCGGTTGGACCGCCGACGACTACGGCAGGTGGAGCGACGGGTTGCTGGTCGACGGTACGGCGTTCGTGGTGCCTACCTCGTGGGCTGGCGAGACAGTGCTGCGCATCTGCGTGGTCAATCCGCAGACCACGGTCGCCGACATGCAACTGCTGGTCGACTCCTTGGCATCGGATCCGCCCGGGGCCGGTTGATGGCCGATCTGCTGGTTCACAACGCGCGGCTGCTGGTGACGGTCGACGATGCCGGGCGCGAATTGGCCGGCGGTTGGGTCAGCATCACCAACGGGCTGATCCAGGCGGTCGGCTCGTCGACCGATCCGTTGCCCCAGGCTGATCGTGTCATCGACGCCACCGACTGCCTGGTCATGCCCGGCCTGGTGAACACCCACCACCACATCTTCCAGAACCTGACCCGGGCGTACCCGCCGATGACGGACAAGCCGTTGTTCGGCTGGCTGCAATCGCTGTATCCACTGTGGGCGGCGATCGACGAAGAGTCGGTGCATGCCAGTGCGTTCGTCGGCCTGGCCGAACTGGCGCTGAGCGGTTGCACCACGTCCACCGATCACCTGTACCTGCACCCGCGCGGCGCGGGCGATCTGCTGTCGGCCGAGATCGCTGCGGCGACCGAGTTGGGCATCAGGTTTCACCCCACGCGTGGGTCGATGAGCCTGAGTGAGAAGGACGGCGGGTTGCCGCCCGACACCGTCGTGCAAGACGACGATCAGATCCTGGCCCAGAGCGAGGCCGCGGTTGCCCGCCATCACGATCGATCACACGGCGCCATGGTGCGCATCGCCCTGGCGCCGTGCAGCCCGTTCACGGTCACCGAGCGGTTGATGGTGGAGTCGGCGCAACTGGCCGAGCGGCTGGACGTTCGCCTGCACACCCACTTCGCCGAGAACGCCGAGGACGACCAGTTCTCGCTGGCCACCTTCGGCTGCCGGCCCATGGAGTACCTGGAACGCACCGGCTGGTGCACCAACCGCACCTGGGTGGCGCACTGCGTCATGCCCGATGCCGACGAGATCGTGCGCCTGGGCGCAGCCCACGTGGGGGTGGCGCACTGCCCGTCCAGCAACATGATCCTGGCGTCAGGCCTGGCCCCCATCGTGCCGTTGCGAGCCGCGGGTGTGCAGGTGGGCTTGGGCGTTGATGGGTCGTCGTCGGCCGACAGCGCATCGATGTGGCTCGAGGCCCGTCAGGCCATGCTGGTCGCCAAGCTGCGCGACGGGGCCGGCGCCGGCACGGCGCGCATGGCGTTGCACTGTGCCACTGCCGGTGGCGCCGGCTGCCTGGGTCGAACGGGCGAGTTGGGTGTGCTGGCGCCCGGCGCCGTGGGCGATCTGGCGGTGTGGCGACTGGACGGACCCACGTTCTCGGGCGCGGTAGCCGATCCGGTCGAGGCCTGGCTGCGCTGCGGCCCGACCAGCGCCTGGTACACGGTGGTGCACGGCCGCCCCATCGTCGAACAGGGTCGCATCGTGCACCCCATGCTGGACGAGATGCTGCGCCAGCACGCCATCCACGCCCACCGCATCCAACGCCTCTGACCCGGCGGGGTGCTCCGGGCCGTCTCCCAGCGGAGGTTCTGGTCCGCCAGCACGTTGTCAGCAACCGAATCCCGGACCGAAACCGGACCGAGACGCCGGGTGCGCCACGGCCCCGCGGCGTGACCGATGTTGCATGACGGCCGATTCGCAGGCCTGTCGACCACACTGGAGGGGATGAATCCCGGTCAACCGACGGTGCGCTACTACGACGCACGCCGCACCCGCCCCTGGCACTTCGTCGGCCTGGGCATGTTGCTGGCCGTCGTTGCAGTGGCGGCCTGGTTCGGAACCGACCTGTTGCGCGCCGAGGAACCGGGCCGGGTGGGCATCGTCACCGTCGATGGTGAGTTCGACGAACAGGCGGCCGAGGCGGGCGCACAGCCACCCACCCCGGCTGCCGATGGGGCCGGCGACCGCATCGACGCAACCTCGATGGCGATGGTCGGCGACTCGATCACAGCCGGGTCCACCGATGCCATTCGCTACACCTTGGCCGCACAGGGTTTCACCCAGATGGACATTGATGGCGTCACCAGCCGGCGGATTCTGGAAGGCGACGGCAAGGGCGGCCGGCCGCTGTCGGGCGTGGCCACCTTGTACGGCATGCTCGGCAATCCCGACATCCATCCCGATGTGTGGGTCGTGGCGCTGGGCACCAACGACATCGGTCAGTACGACGACCCCCAGCAGTACCGCGACCTGATTCGCACCGTGCTGGCGATGTTGCCCGACGACGTGCCGCTGGTGTGGGTCAACGGGTTCCGCGCCGATCGTGCGCAGGCCAGCACCGAGTTCAACCTGGTGCTGCTGGACGAGGTCGGCCAGCGAGATCACTCGGTGGTCGCCTCGTGGTACGACCAGGCGTCACGTGACGACGAGACGCAGGTGCTGCAGGCCGACGGTGTGCACCCGAATCAGCACGGGCGCGTGGTGTTCTCGGCCCTGGTGGCCGAAGGCATCGCCGCCGTCATCTGACCCAAGACCCGGTTTGACACAAAGTTTCGGCGTCACAGGACCAGGTCAGCGACTTGCACGTTTGACACAAACCGGGGGATGGCGGGTGGTCAGCCGCCCCAGCGGCTTTGGCCGAAGCGGTAGCCCACCGATCGCACCGTTTGGATCAGGTTGGCGTGCTCTTCCCCCAGCTTGGCGCGCAGCCGGCGGATGTGGACATCCACTGTTCGGGCGCCGCCGTAGTACTCGTATCCCCACACTCGTGACAGCAGCATCTCGCGCGTGAACACCTTGCCTGGGTGCTGGGCCAAGAACTTCAGCAGCTCGTACTCCATGTAGGTCAGGTCCAGTGGGCGACCGGCAATGGATGCCTGATAGGTCTCCAGGTTCAAGGCCAACCCGCTGTACTCGACCATGTCTGGCCGAACGCCGTCGCCGCCGCGCCACAGCAGGTGCTTCAAACGTGCCTCGACCTCGGAGGGGTGGAACGGGGTCAGGCAGAAGTCGTCGAACAGCTCGTTGCGCATCTCCAGGTCGGCCAACTGCGAGCCGCTGACCAGCATCAGCAGCGGCGACACGGGAGTATCGCGCTTACGTAGCGCGCGGCACAGGCTCCACGCGCCGTCGGGATCGGCGTCGCAGGCGATGACAGCGCCAGACCAGCCACTGGCCGGCTCGTTGCGAGCGGCCTCGTCGGCCGAGGCGACGGCCTTCCATCGGTAGCCGGCCAGGTCGAGGGTGCGCGCCAGCTCGGGGGGCGGCGGATCGGGAAACAGCGCGATCATCTCCATGATGTCCACCGCCAGACCTAGAGCGCCCTGAGGTATCGGTCGACTTCGAACGCGCTGACGTGGGTTTTGTACGCGCGCCATTCGCTGCGCTTGTTGCGCAGGAACCATTCGAAGATGTGCTCGCCCAAGGCCTCGTGGACCAGATCGGACTTCTCCATCACCTTCAGCGAATCGCTGAGCGACTGGGGCAGCTGGTCGATGCCCAGCTTGGTCAGATCGCCGTCGCTCATCTCGAACAGGTTGGCATCGGCCTCGGGTGCCAGCTCGTAGCCCTCGGCGACGCCGCGCATGCCGGCGGCCAGCAGCACTGCGAACGCCAGGTATGGGTTGCAGGCCGGGTCGGGCGAGCGGTACTCGATGCGGGTGGCGCTGGGATTGCCGCGTTTCGGGATGGGCACGCGGATGAGACCGCTGCGATTGTTTCGTGCCCAGCTGATGTGCACCGGCGCTTCGAATCCGGGCACCAGGCGCTTGTAGCTGTTGACGGTCTGGTTGGTGATGGCGGTGATCTCGGCTGCGTGCCGCAACAGGCCGGCCATGAAGCTCTTGGCCACCGGCGACAGGTTGTGCGGATCGTCGCGATCGAAGAACGCGTTCTCGTCGCCGCGGAACAGCGACAGGTGCGTGTGCATGCCGCTGCCCTGCACCCCCTCGAGCGGCTTGGGCATGAACGTGGCATGCACACCGTTGGCGGCGGCGACCTCTTTCACCACCAGGCGAAACGTCATGATGCTGTCGGCCATGGTGAGTGCGTCGGTGTGGCGCAGGTCGATCTCGTGCTGGCTGGGTGCGTCTTCGTGGAAGCTGTACTCCACTGGGATGCTCATGGTCTCGAGTGTGCGGATGGTCTGCTTGCGTAGCGATCCGGCCACGTCGGTGGTGGTCAGGTCGAAGAAGCCACCCTCGTCGAGCGGCACCGGCACGTGGCCGCGTTCGGGCGGCGCGAAGTAGAAGAACTCGATGTCGGGAGCGACGAAGAACGTGTAGCCCAGCGCGTGCGCCGATTCGAGTTGGCGTCGCAGCACCTGGCGTGGGTCGCCTTGGAAGGGTGTGCCGTCCAGGTGGTAGATGTCGCAGAAGACCCGGGCCTCGGTCGCTTTCGGGTCACCCCACGGCAACACCTCGAAGGTGTTGGGGTCTGGAATCGCCAGGACATCGCTCTCTTGGATGCGGCTGAACCCGTCGATGGACGAGCCATCGAAGGTCATGCCGTCTTCGAGCGCGTTCTCCAGTTCGGCAGGACTGATCGCAAAGCTCTTCAAGTTGCCGAGGACATCGGTGAACCAGAGCCTGATCAGTCTGACTCCACGTTCTTCGACGGTGCGCAGCACGTAGTCACGTTGCGAATCGAGCACGGTCATGTCTCCAGTCTGGTCGCTTTTGTGGAAGGCCCCGAAAAATCCGACAGGGGACCGACGTCGTGCCGGCCCCCTGTCGGTCGTTGATTGCGTTGTGAGGCGAGCTCAGAGCCCGGCGCACACGCTCTCGAGGATCAGTCGAGTGACGGTGTACGGGTCCGAGTTCGCGTTCGGACGACGGTCCTCGGCGTAGCCCTTGCCGTCGCGGGCCACCTGCCACGGGATGCGGATGCTGGCACCACGGTTCGACACGCCGTAGCTGAACTTGTTGAACGGGGCCGTCTCGTGAGCGCCGGTCAGGCGGCTCTCGATGTCATCGCCGTATCCCTTGATGTGGGTCTCGATGCGCTTGCCGATCGCCTTGCATGCGGCTTCGATGGCCGGGTAGCCCTCGCGCATGGCCTGTGTCGAGAAGTTGGTGTGCGCACCGGCGCCGTTCCAGTCGCCCTTCGCGGGCTTGGCGTCGAAGGAGATGACGATGTCGTAGTCCTCGGCGATGCGATGGAGCAGCCAGCGAGCCACGTACATGTGATCACTGACCGTCAGCGCGTCGGCGGCACCGATCTGGAACTCCCACTGGCCGGGCATGACCTCGGCGTTGGTGCCTTCGATCATCAGACCAGCGTCCATGCACGCCTGGGTGTGCTCTTCGATGACTTCGCGGCCGATGACGCGACCGGTTCCGACGCCGCAGTAGTACGGCCCCTGCGGTCCGGGGAAGCCGCCGTTCGGGAAGCCGAGGGGGGTGCCATCGGGCTTGAGCATGGTGTATTCCTGCTCGATGCCGTAGATCATCCCGTGCTTGGCGTACTTCTTCACGGCCTTCTCGAGTGCGGCGCGCGTGTTGGTCGGGTGCGGTTTGTCGTCGACAGCGTTGTGGACGTCGCACAACACCAGGATGTTGCTGCCACCACGGATCGGATCGTGGCACGAGAACACCGGCTTGAGCTGGCAGTCGCTCGACTCGCCGCCGGCCGGG
>JANNFQ010000387.1:0-2010 GCA_031380045.1 Acidimicrobiaceae bacterium | reverse complement strand
GGTCGACCGCGAGTTGGCGGTGGACCATCGCTCGTTGCTGGAACTGGCCCGGTTCGTGACACGCGCGATCTACTCCCCCGCTGGGGTCGGCGAACCGGCCGCGCTGCGGGCGGCTGTGTTGCGAACGCACCTGGACGAGTCCAGCCGGCAGCTCATGCCGTGGCCGGCACGACTGCTCAGCCGCGTCGACCCACGGTTGGTTCGTCAGCGGCTGGTGGGCGACCGTCAGTCGGTCTGATCGCGTCGACCAGCGCCCGAGGCGTTGCGGCGCAGTGCCGCCACCTGGCGCATGGCCTCGTCACCGAGGGCCCGCACGTGGCGCTCGGCCAGGATGACGGCCGCCATGGCGCCGAGGAACGCTGCGAAGGCCAGGTACGGGCTGACCGCCAGCAACAGCACGCACAGGGCCACTGCCAGCACGCCACCGGCGACCGAGACGAACAACGAACGACGAGATCCTGAACGAACGGGCGACAACTCACGCGCAAAGTTCGGATCACGGTGAAGCTGCTCTTCGATCTCTCGAAGGATGCGCTGTTCGTCTTCCGAAAGCGGCATGGGTACTCCTCGTCGGCCGTCGGGGTTCATTGTTCCATTTTCTTGGTGCCCTGACAACGCGACGGGTCAATCGGTGCCCTGATCGGGCCCCCATTGTTGGGCGCCGGGCCGCACCAGACGAAGCCCGTCGGCAGCCATCGCACTGGCCGGGCCGATGGACGCTGCGCCGAACCGCTGACGAATCGCATCGATCGTGCCCGAAGCGGCCACCCAATCCGATGCCACTGGACGCTGGTCATCGCCCGTGACCAGCAGGTCGTCCAGAGACAACTGCTCGGCGGCCTGGCCGAAACCGCTGACGCTGACACCCAGCAATCGGACACCACCTGCCACGTCGAGTTGGCGCAGCATGGGCTCGACCGCAGCGACGATCGCCCGAGTGGTGACGATCGGCGCCGGCACGGTGTGCGACCGGGTGACGGTGGTGAAGTCGGCAAAGCGCACCTTCAGCGACACCGTGCGGGCGCCCATGCCCGTGGCTCGCAAGCGACTGCTGACCGCGTCGGCAAGCCGGACGGCTTCCAGATGCAACTCGTCGTGGGTGTGGCGGTCGTGGGTAAAGGTTTCTTCGTGCCCGATGGACTTCGCCTCTCGGTCGGACTCGACCTCGCGTTCGTCTCGGGCCCACGACAGGTCGTGCAAGTGCCGACCATGCGCGGGGCCGACCGCCTGGGTCAGCGCGTCCAGTTCGATCTGGGCCAGATCACCGACCGTGCGAACGCCGAACCGCTGAAGTCGCTTCAGCGTGGCCGGCCCCACGCCCCACAACGCCGTCACGGGCAACGGGTGCAGGAACGCCAGTTCTGCGCCGGGGGGCACCAACCAGACCCCCCGGCCGGGCCGGATCGTGCCACTTTCGATCTGCGGCTTGGCCGCCTTCGACGCCAGCTTGGCGATGAACTTGGTGGTCGCGCCACCCACCGAGCACGCCAGTTCCAATTCGTCGGCAATGCGGCCCCTCACCAGATCGGCGATGGCCTGCACCGACCCGAACAGCCGGATCGAGCCGGTCACATCCAGGAAGGCTTCGTCCAGCGCCAACGGTTCGACGTACGGCGTGACCGAGTGGAAGATCTGGTGCACATCGCGGCTGACCTGCGCGTACAGATCGTGGTCGCCCGACAGGAAGATCGCATGCGGGCATCGGCGGCGAGCGGTGACCGACGGCATTGCCGAGAAGACGCCGTATCGGCGGGCCTCGTACGAGGCCGCGGCGACGACCCCGCGGCGTCCGCTGCCGCCGACGACCACCGGCTTGCCGCGCAACTCCGGACGCCGACGCAACTCGACGCCGACGTAGAACGCATCCATGTCGATGTGCAGAAGGGCGCGTCCGCCGTCTGCGCCCAGCTGGACGGCGGGAGCTCCTCCCCCATCACCGTCACCCCCACCACCATTGCTGGTCGGCGTCACGGCAGTTGCTCGACCCGGTTGTCGCGACGATCGGTGCCG
>JANNFQ010000367.1:0-8443 GCA_031380045.1 Acidimicrobiaceae bacterium | reverse complement strand
CCTCTTCGAGAGTGCGGGGCTCGCCACGGTCGAGACCGAAACGAAGTCGCAAAATCTCCCGCTCGCGCTCGTCGAGCGGGGCCAGCAGGCGGGCGATCTCTTCGGGCAGCAGGGCGGTGGCGGCAACCTCGAACGGACTTTCGGCCGAACGGTCTTCGACCACATCGCCCAGTTCGGCGTCGCCGTCTTCGCGCAGTGGTTCGCTGAGCGACAGTGGCTCGGCCGCGAAGCGGAGCGCCTCGGTGACCTTGTCTTCGGGCATCTCGACTTCTTTCGAGAGCTCGGCAAGGGTGGCCGGGCGGCCGTACTTCAACTCCAGGCGGCTGCGCGCCTTCTGCAACCGGGCAAGGGTGTCGCCGGCATGCACTGGCAGCCGGATGGTGCGACCGGTGTTGGCGATGCCGCGGGTGATGGCCTGACGGATCCACCACGTGGCGTACGTCGAGAACTTGAAGCCCTTGCGCCAGTCGAACTTCTCGACGGCGTGCATCAGGCCCAGGTTGCCCTCTTGGATGAGGTCGAGCAGCGGCAGGCCCGATGCCTGGTACTTCTTGGCGATGGACACCACCAGGCGCAAGTTGGACTGGACGAAGGCCCGTTCGGCATCTTCACCCTCGCGAGCCAAGCGGCGCAGATCGCGCTTCTTGGTAGCCGAGATGTCTTTGCCGGCGGCATCGAGGTCGGTCAGCGCTGTCTTGCCGGCCTCGATCTGCTTGGCCAAACGAACCTCGTCGTCCTTGGTGAGGAGCGTGTACTGGCCGATGTCGGACAGGTACAGCCGGACGAGGTCCTCTTCGTCGCGCTCGACGCGATCTTTCGCCACTGAGGCACTCCTCGAATCTCGGCGACCGACTTGCACAACGGTCGGATGAGCCATTCACGATACCGACCAGCATCACTCCACCACACCAGCGATGCCGAATCCAGCACTCCATCGAGAATCTTGATCTGTTCTTCAGTTCTATCACTTCCACTGTCATGTCGCCCGGCACCCCTCACGCCGCCAACGCGTGCCCCCGGGGGTTCCGACCTCGGGGCGGCGGCTACTGTCTGCACCCGTGCCCGACGACATCGAACTGGCCATCGTGACCATGCGGTTCGATGCCGCCGATCCGTCGGCGCTGCTGGCCATCCTGTCGAAGTACGTGGTGTTGACCCGCATGCAGCCCGGCTGCCGCAACGTTGATCTGTGTGCGTCGGTCACCAGACCCGGGCGCTACCTGCTGATCCAGAAGTGGGATTCGGCGCTGGCCCAGCAACACCACTTCGACAGCGATGTGATGGTCGAGATGGCCAGCGCCTGCGCCGGGCTGCTGACCGTTGCGCCCGACATCGACCTGTGGGACGGGCCCAGCGCCCACGACTTGGCCTGACCGGCGCTGACCGATCGGTGGCCAGTCCCGGGCCCAGCGCCCACGACTTGGCCTGAGTGCCGGATAACGTTTTCCGCGTACGGCTCTCTGGCCGCGCAGTGAAAGGAAGAGTGTTCGATGTCGAACCCGCTCTTGAACGACAAGGCGATGCAAAAGGCCGCCAATGCCGGCTGGGCAGCGCCCGATCCCTCTACTCGCTCTACCGCCATCGACGATGGCCCCATCAGCACCTGGAGCCGCGGTGTCATGACGGTGCAAGGCACCGCGTCGGCCACCGGCGTCTTGATGATCTTGCTGCTGGCATCGGCCACGGTCGGCTGGATGTCGGTCGACAGTTCGACCACCGGTTTTCCGGGCATCGCTCTGCTGGGCGTCGCCGTGGGCTTCGCCTGTGTGATCGCATTGATGTTCCGCCCGATGTGGGCCCGCGTGCTCGCTCCGGTCTATGCGTTGGCCGAGGGCTACTTCGTGGGTGTCGTCTCGAAGTTCTACGAAGGACAGCAGAACGGCATCGTCCTGCAGGCAGTGGGCGCCACGCTGGCCACGTTCCTGGTCATGCTGTTGCTGTATCGCACCAACATCATCAAGGTCACCGACCGCTTCCGTCGCATCGTCATCGGGGCCACGATGGGCATCATGTTGCTGTACGTCGTCAGCTTCGTGATCCGCTTGGTCGCCGGCGCCCATTCGGTCAGCTTTCTGAACTCGCCCAGCGCCTTCGGCATCGCCTTCAGCGTGTTCGTCTGCGGCCTGGCAGCCATGAACCTGGCCCTCGACTTCGACTTCATCGAGAAGGCGTCGGCGGCGCGCATGCCCAAAGGCATGGAGTGGTTCGCGGCGTTCGGTTTGCTGGTCACCGTCGTGTGGCTGTACCTCGAGATCCTTCGCCTGCTCAGCAAGCTCAACCGCCGGTAGGTTCGGCGATCGTCGGCTCGACCGTCACAGGGTGCGCAAGAAGCCGATCAGGGCATCGTTGAACGCTCGTGGCGCTTCTTGCTGCATCCAGTGACCTGCGCCGTCGATGATGGTGGCGCCGCGGAAGTTCGGCAACGTGTTCTGCATGCGCTCGACACCGGTGGGGTCCATCGTGGTCACCACGTCCAACGAGCCACCGATGAAGTACACGGGCATGGTCAGGCGCTCAGGCCCCAGATCTTTCACCATCTCGTAGTTGGCGTCCAGGTTGCGGTAGTAGCTGACGGGACCGAAGAAGCCCGAGTGCGTGAACTCGTCGACGTAGATCTGCAGCGCGGCCTGGTCCAGCCACGGGCCCTCGGGGCCGACGAACGGCAGGGCCGGCGGCGTGTTCATCTGGGTCAGAAAGCCCGTGCCCTCCATGGGCGGCAACTCGGTCGGCATCTGGCGCCCGGCCATGGCTGCGCCCGATGCGCCGAACAAGATGCCCGCCATCGAGGCTCGCGGATCGGCATCCAGTTCAGTCTCGGACGGGCCGACCGGCTGGAAGTACAGGATGTAGAAGAACCGGTCGGTGTAGATCATCTTCATCATCTGCGTCGGTGGCCCGGGCCATTGCACGAACGGCACGCTGGCACCCACCACGGCGGTCATGCGCTCGGGGTGCAGCTTGGCCATGTCCCAGACGATCAGCGCGCCCCAGTCGTGGCCGACGAACGTTGCCGTCTCTTTCGCGTACAGATCGAGCAGTCGTTCCAAGTCGCCGGTCAGGTGCTGGATGCCATACGCGTCGACCGACTTCGGCGCCGACGAGTGGCCGTAGCCGCGCTGGTTCGGCGCCAGCACGTGGTAGCCGGCAGCGGCCAGCGCCGGGATCTGATGCCGCCACGAATGAGCCAACTCGGGGAAGCCATGGCACAACACCACGGTGGGGGCAGCTGGGTCGCCGGCCTCGAGCACTCGCAGGGTGACATCACCCAAGTTGACGTCGTGTTCACGGATCTCGCTCATGCCCGGAGTCTCGCGGGTCGACGACCCGCAACAGGCAGCGGCGCGCGACCTCCCACCAAACCAGCGTGTGCACACTCTCGACCCACCACCGGTTCGAATGTGTGAACACGCTGATTTGGTGGCCCCTTATGTCACCGTGTTGCCGGACCTAGAGGTAGTAGCCGAAGACGTCGACGATGGCGTTCGTGGAACCGCCGCCGCCGGCGGTGATGTCGATCTTCGCACTTCTATGACATCGTGGCGCGCAACATCGGCCGCGTCGTGAGTAGGTCGTACTCAACGCAGGGAGCACTGATGCAGGTGGCGGGGGTCAGGCGTCGGCGGGAACTGCGGCGCGGCTGATCTGATCGAGCTCGCCCCACGTGAGGCCGTCGCTGGACCACAGCTGATCGAACCCGGCATCGGATTGATCGTGGAAGCCGTGGCGGTTGCGGAAGTTGTACCGCCACCGCTGCTGGTTCACGGCGATGCCCAACCGCTCGAGGCGTCCGATGCAGTACGTCTCCCATGCCGCCATCTGGGCGAGCGACAGGTCGGCGTCGGCGGGGGCTTCGCCAAAGCCGCCCGACAGGCGGTCGCGGGCACGCAACAACACTCGGCCCAACGATGTCGCGGTGTTGTTCTCGCTGAGTTGGCGCGGCTTGCGGGTGTCTTCGAAGGCTCCACTTTCAGCGTGGATCGCGATGACGTCACCCACATCGATGCGCAGACGCGCCAACGGGGTGGTCTCGTCGACCTCGATCGTGATCTCATGATCTGTGAGACCCAGCGCGGCGACCAGGCTGTCGGCGACGCGCTGAATGGCCTCGGCATCGAATGAGACGAACGTGAACTTGGCCGGAGTGACGGAGACGCTCATACGCCGCTGAACTGCTGCGCGGTTGCCTGCATGTTGGCGACCGCGACCTTGCGCTCGTTGAGCGCGGCCAGGCTGACCTCGGCGATGTCTTCGACCTCGGTCTCGCTGAAGCCGGCCAGTTCGCGGAAACGGCGAGCGAGGCCGATAGGCGACTCCTGGCTGTCGCTGCGCGTGCCGCCGTAGCTGAACAGCTTGTCGACGATGCCTTGGAACTCGAGTGCGGCCTTGCGGCGCTCGGGGTCGTTCTCGGTGACGCGGCGCAACCAATCGCTGCCCATCTTCACGTGAGTGACTTCGTCGGCCAGCATCCAGTCTTCGCAGAACTCGAGGAACGGATCGCCGGCCATCTCGCCGAACTCCTTCATGGTGGTGAACACGTCGATGGCCAGACCCTCGAGCGCCCGGTTGACGCCTGCCAGGCGCAACACCGGGTCGGTGCTGCACGCAGCCTGGAACAGCACGGTGTTCTCCGCGAACTCGCCGATCTCGCTGCCCATCCAGTCGCTGAGCTTCACGCTGATCTCTACGTGACGGGCTTCGTCCCATGCTTGTCGCGCCATGTCGAGCTTCAACGCGAACGGCACCGCATCGCTGGCGTCACCGCTGGCCGCGCCCGCAGCCTCATCCTGTTCGCGCCGGGCCGAGTCGCCCACGGTGCGGAAGTCGTGACATGTGCGCCCGGCGCCTTCGAGCGCCTGGATCTCGCCCACGAAGATGCCGTGCATCAGGCCGCGAGCCGCGGCACTGGCGTCGGGCCGGCTGGGGATCAGTCGATTCGACGCACGCTTCGATCCCTCGGTCTTCTCGCCCAGCGTGCTGCGCGGGTCGGCCATGCGATCGCGCATGGTGATCTGATTGAAGCGCTGATCGCGAGCCAGCTCGTCGACCGGAAAGTACTTTCTCATCCTGCGCTCCCTGCCCGTGCGCCGTTGGTGCCGGTGTTCATGCCGATCGAGCCGTGGCCGGCAACGCCACCCGCCTCGACCATGATCTTTTCGAGCTTGGCTTGATGCGCGGATGCGCGATCGACTTCGTCTGGCGTCTCGAGCAGCGACTGCAGCATCATCTCGCCGTCGCGCCAGTCGTCGAACTCGTCCTGGAGGATGAAGGTCAATGAACGGATGGTGGGGGCATCGGTGATCTGGCTGGTGTTGTTGCGGTGGAACGTGTACGCCGAGATGAAGTGCGGGATGAACACGCGGTACACCCCGACCAACTTCTCGATGGTCTGATCGGGTGCCTCGGGTTCGGTCATCGCCTCGACGAATCGGACCAAGGCGTCGTTGGCCGGTTGGGTCAACCGATCGGGGTTCATCTCGCGCAGCTCGGGCAGGCGCTTGTGCCACAGCTCGGCGTGCCAGGCGTGCTTGTAGCAGTGCGTGCCCAGCCGCATCTTCACATCGAGTTCGGGCACCGTGGCCACCCAGCCGCCCAGCGCCTCGAACAACTTCATCTCGGCCCACTTGTAGTTGCCCACCCGGCGAGCCGACTCGTCGACATCGAACATGCCCGGCAACTCGCGTCGGTCCCACGGAGCAAACGGTGCCCTCGGCTTGTACGGATCAGCCACAATTCCCCCCGAGATCGGTAGTGCGACGAAACCCTACTGCCCGCCCATCACTCCACGACAACGGAGCAGAAGCCGCCACGGCGCCACGGCGATGACGTCGCCGAGAGCGGGCGTGGGCGTCAGCGAGCCAGTGGCAGTTGCACGTGCGGTGTCAACAGCTGGGCGATGTCGTGGGCAGGCATGGGGGCGGCGACGAATGCTCCTTGCACCCGGTCGGCGCCGTTCGACCGCAGCCAGCGCAGGCTGAGCTCGTCGTCGACCCCGTCGGCGGTCAGCAACATGCCCAGGTTGTGCGCCAAGGTGACGATGGCGCTGATCAACGATCCGTCGCCCGAGCGCAGGTCGTCGATCAACACCTTGTCGATCTTCAACGCGTTGGCCGGTAACTGGCGAAGGGCAGCCAGCGGCGACGAGCCGGTACCGAAGTGATCGATGGTCAGCCACACTCCGGCGTCGGCAAGGCGGCGCAGGGATTGGTCGCTGATGCCCGACCCCAGCATGAGGTGTCGCTCGGTGAGCTCGAGACCGATGGTGCCCGGCGGCAACGCAGCGTTCGAGATCAGCTCGATGATGCGACCGACGAGGTCGGCGTCTTGCACCGTGGCACCGCCAACGTTCACGGACACCGCTGCCGGCAGCCCGGCTGCACGCCACGCGACCACCTGACTGACAGCCTCGGTCAGCGCGTACAACGTGACCTCGCCGTTCAGGTTGCTCAGTTCCAGCATTTCGACGAAGTCGCTCGACTGCAGCAGGCCCAACGTTGGGTGCCGCCACCGCAGGACCCCCTCGAGACGTTGGATCTCTCCGGTGTGGCAGTCGACGATGGGTTGGTAGTACAGCTCCAGCTCGTGCCCGCGAATGGCGCGTCGCAGCTCGCCCATCAGCATCATGCGGTGCGGCGCCGATGTGTCGTTGCGCGACTCGTAGATCTCGCAGCCGCTGCGGAACCGCTTGGCTCTGTTCATGGCGACATCGGCTTGGCGCAGCAGTTCGTCGGCGGTGGTATCGGTCTTGGTCTTGGTGGTGATGCCGATGCTGGCCGAGGTCTGCAACGTCAGGCCGTTGGGCAGCACCACGGGTCGGCGCAGTGCGGCGCTGATGCGATTGCCGATGTCGATGCCCGGGTGAAGGTTCGCCGGCACCAGGATGCCGAACTCGTCGCCGCCCAGGCGAGCAACGATCACGCCGTCGGGCGAGTCGGACACGATGTTGGCCACCTCGATGACCACCTCGTCGCCGCACGCGTGTCCGAAGGCATCGTTGATCTCGGTGAACTTGTCCAGGTCCAGAACCGCGACGACCGTCCCGACCGGTGCGTCGACCAACAGCTGACGAAGCCGAGTTCGGTTGGGTAAGCCCGTGAGCTGATCGTTGAAGGCCAGGCGTTCCAGCTCAACGCGAGCCTCGTGCAGCTCTGACAGATCCTGCAGCACGACGCCCACGTGATCGTCGGGCAACGGGCTGAGCACCATCGAGAACAACCGGATCTTGCCGGCGATGCGCAGATGCGCATCGCGGTAGAAGCGTGGCTGCCCACCGCGTGCCACCTCGGCCATCACGTAGCCCAGTCCGCGATGGTTGGTGGTATCGAAGGCGGCCGGGTTGAAGTCGACCAAGCGATGTCCGACGCGAGGCATGTCCGGTTCCAGCTGGCGTGCCATCCGGTTCTCGTAAACGAGCGTCAACGACAGAGGGTCGTCGCGATCGACCAGCTTGCCGACCGACACGCTGACGTCCAAGTTCTCGACGATCGAGTCGAGCTGCGTCAGCTGCTGGTCGATGCGCACATGACGGCTGATGTCCTGCGTCATGCCCATCAGGTTGGTGACGACACCGGCATCGTTGCGCTGCAGTTGGCCGACCTCTTCGATCCATCTGAATTCGCCATCGGTGTGCAGTTGTCGGTAGCGCACGCGATAGTCGCGGCCACTGTCGATCGCGTCGTCGATCTGCGTGCCGATGTCGATGTCGTCGGGATGCAGCAGCGACTCCCAGAGGGCGTTCGTCAACACCACGCCCGCAGGCTCGCCCAACAGACGCGAGGAGTTGCCGTACAGGTAGTACTGAGTATCCGGCCGGCCAGGCGGGTCGGTGGTTTCCCATAGACACAACCCCAATCCCTCGGCGATGCGGCTGTTGATGCTGAGGTGGCGATGAACGACCTTGGCCGAGATGGAGGTGGGCAGCATGACCGCTGCCAGCGCGACCGGGAAGAACACCACTGCGGTGATGGCCATCTCGCCGCCGTCGATGATGCCGGCAGTGGTGACCGACAGAAAGCCAAGCATGCCCAGGACGATCGTGGTGCGCCGCTGCAGCGTGTAGCAGCAGAACGCCAGTATCGCCAGGATGCACATCATCGCCGGCACCAGCAACGCGGGTGACAATGCCGCCAGCAGCGCGAGCGTCATGAAATCGCGGACCCACACGTATGGCGCCAGCACGACGTACCGGCGATACGCACGCCACGTGATGATCGTACCCGGAAAGACCCACGCGGCCAGGGTGGCCACCAGCACACCCGAGCGGTCTCGTAGCAACCAGATCAGCAGGCCCCCGATGATCGCGATGGCGATGATGCGCATGACCGACGCGGCCTTGAAGTAGCGCCGCCGATCGATCTGGCTCATCGGCAGGATGGCACTGGACGAGAAGATCGACAGCAGCGATCGTGTCCGACGCTCCATCCCGCCCCCTTCTGGCCCCGCTGGC
>JANNFQ010000315.1:0-2936 GCA_031380045.1 Acidimicrobiaceae bacterium | reverse complement strand
GGCGCAGCACCGTGACGGGTGAGAATCTTGGTGCGGGTTCGGCTGTGCTCGGTTCGCCTTGGTGCTGGTGTGCCCGTTACAGAGATTGATGCCAGGGGCCTTCCCGGCACCGCGACTTGTTGCTTCGAGCACGCCTTACAGACATCCATGGCCAGGGGCCGCCTCGATGGATGAGAATCGTGTCGGGCCTGGCTGAGCTCGTTCTTCCTTGGTGCGGTTGAGCCCGACTTACAGACTGACGCCAGGGGTCTTCCCGGCACCTCGAATTGTTGTTATGTACACGCTTCACAGCGTCGTTGATCGGTTGACCCCGCCGGCCCACTCAACCCAACTACGGACCTGGAGGTCGGTGATGGACATGATGGTGGAACGCTGTGCCGGTGTGGACATCGGCAAAGACGAAGTGGTGGCGTGTGTGCGCACTCCCGATTCCGACGGCAGGGGTCGCCGCAAGGAGACCAGAACGTTCAGTTCGTTCACGTCGCAGCTGGAAGCGATGGCTGACTGGTTCAGCGCGGAGGGTGTCACGGAGGTGGTGATGGAAGCGACCGGGTCGTATTGGAAGTCGCCGTGGTATGTGCTCGAAGAACGCGGGTTTGACCTGAAGCTGGTTAACGCCCGGCACGTCAAGATCCTCCCCGGTCGCAAGACCGATGTGGCCGACGCGGAGTGGCTGGCCGAGTTGCTCGAACACGGCATGCTGCGCGGCAGTTTCGTGCCCCCGGTCGCGATCCGGGAACTGCGTGATCTGACCCGCTACCGCAAACGGCTGATCCAGGCACACACCAGTGAGTGTCAGCGGATCCACAAAACCCTCGAAGACGCCGGGATCAAGCTCGACTCGGTCGCTTCAGATGTGCTTGGCGTGTCGGGTCGGGCGATGCTCGCCGCGCTCGTCGCCGGTGAACGCAACCCCGAGGTGCTTGCCGAGTTGGCCAAAGGGATGCTGCGCAAGAAGATCCCGCAGCTACGCGAGGCACTCCGGGGCCGGTTCCGGGAACATCACGCGCTGCTGATCGGACTGTGCTTGGACCACGCCGCCCACCTCGAGGACGCGATCGTCAAGCTCGACACCCGTGTTGATCAGGTCATGGACCCTTTCGTTGAAGCCCGCGACCATCTCGACACGATTACCGGGGTCGGCAAGCGGGCCGCAGAGTGCATCATCGCCGAAATCGGCGTCGACATGGGTGGGTTCCCGACCGCCGGGAACTTATCGTCGTGGGCCGGGATGGCACCAGGCAACAACATCACCGGCGGCAAACGTCGTTCGGGCACGACGACCAAGGGCAACGTGTGGCTCGGTGACATCCTCACCCAATGCGCCTGGGCCGCAGCCCGATCCCGCGACACCTACCTGTCAGCCCAGTACTGGCGCCTCGCCCGCCGGATCGGCAAAAAGAAGGCCGCACTCGCGGTTGGCCACTCGATCCTGTGCATCTGCTGGCACCTCCTCGCCAACAACGCCGACTACGACGACCTCGGCGGCGACTACTTCGCCCGCCGCGGCAACACCGCCCGACACCAAGACCGACTCGTCCAACAACTCCAAGACCTCGGCTACCAAGTCACCCTCAAAAAGGTCGCAGCATGAACACCCGCGAACGGGTTCAACGCTGATTCTCTTCACAGCCTCAGGTAGTGGCTCTCGAGGTGCAAGGTGCGATGGGAGATTGATCGGCTTCCCCATGCCGTGCAAGTCAGTCTGTGCGCAGGTGAAGGACCAGCGGGCGGGCCATGCCTTGGATGTCGTCGATCTCGCTGTTGGCCAGAACGATGACGACGGCGCCTTCTTCGGGGAGGCACGCGGCGAATGAGGAGAATCCGGTGTCCCAGCCGGCGTGTCCCACGGAGGGTCCGTACCCTTCCGCGACGCTGAACAGCCCGAGTCCGTAGCGGTGTCCGTCGTCGTTCGTGCCGGCAGGGGTCGTCATCTCTGTCAGGGATGCGGGAGAAACGATCTCGCCCGCGCAGAGGGCCCGCCACCACCGCGCCAAAGAAGGCGAGTCGGAAGCAATGGCTGCCGCAGGCCCGTTGGCGGTTGCGCCAGTGAGCGATGGGAGGTAGCCGCCGCCCAGTACGAGTGCCGCGGTCGACCCGCCCCCTGGCATGGCCATTGGTTCACTCGGCTTCTCGTCCGGTTGATAGATGACTCGCTCGACGCCGTCGATGGCGAGCACGCCGCTGCGCAGCACCTGTGCGAGCGGGAGCCCCCGGATCTGCTCGATGATCAGGCCGAGCAAGAGATAGTTCGTGTCCCCGTACTCGTAGGTGCCGAGAGTGCCCCGCCTCGTTGGCACCAGATCCAGGAGGTCGGTCGGCGTCCACACCCGCAGCAAGTCGGCGGACAGGAGTGGCAGCACCACCGGCCAGTGGTCTGGCAGACCACTGCGATGGCTGAGCAGATGCCGGATCGTCGCCTTGTTCGTGTCGAAGTCGAGGTCTGGCGGCAGATATTCGTCCGCGAGGTCGTCGAGCGACAGGTCACCGGCTTCGACCAGTTGCATCACCTGCGCTGCGATAACTGACTTCGTGGTGCTGCCGATCGCGAACTGATCGTCGATCTGTAGATCGCGGACACCGTCCGCCGTTCCCGCTGTCCCGCTCCACGTGCCCTCCGCGGTCATCACGGTCGCTGAAATCCCGCCGTCACCGGCCATCTCGTTGAGGGCCGCCTGGAACTCTGCCGCAGATTCCGCGGTCACCGGATCCTCCCGGATGGCGGCAAACGCGGCGATAGGGAAACCTGCGTCCTCCCCGGGGGCCACCGTCGTTGCCGGAGGCGCCACCGTCGATTCGACCGGGGTCGTCTTCTCCGTGCCGGTCGGCGCCGAGGTTGCTGCTGTCGTGGACGCTCTTGATGACGGGTCGGCATCAGATCCACATGCGGCAGTCGCGAGCAGCAGCGCCACGATTGTGACCCTTCTAGTCCTGGC
>JANNFQ010000297.1:0-31549 GCA_031380045.1 Acidimicrobiaceae bacterium | reverse complement strand
CTCGGGTGTGCTGATGGCCTACATCGGCGGTGACAGCGGACGAGCGCAGGCGCCTCTGGCCGAAGACGAACGAATCAGTCGCGCCGCTGCCGACATCGAAACCATGTACCACCTGGGTGACGCACCGCTGGGGGGATTCTCCCGAGCGTGGTCCAGTCAGCCTCGTTTCGGCGGCAGCTACGCGGTCTACCAACCCGGCCAGGTCACCGCCCATTGGCAGGTGCTGCGCGAACCATGCGGGCCCATCTGGCTGGCAGGCGAGCATGCCGCCACGTGGACTGGCTACCTGGAGGGCGCGGTGGAATCAGGCGAACGCGTCGCCGCCCAGATCACCGATACCCCCATCGCGTGAATCTCGGCCGCTGCTGATGTCAGCCTGCCACCGGGTCGAGCCCGGTCAGGGAGTGACATCAGTCGGTTCGGAGCGCAGCTGGTGACGTGCAACCGAGCGCGATTCGGCACAGGGCTGAACCTCGTCATTGCAGTAGCCTTTCAGGGCAATGCCTCCAAGTACCAACTCTGCCCACAACGGTCATCGTGGTGGGCATGACGACCCGCCCCGCATCGCCGTCGCACCCGATGGTGCGCCCCAGTGGATGATCGATGCAGTCGTGGCCGGTGGCGGACATGTCGTCCCCATCGATCAGGCCGAAGCTCTCGTGTGGGCGGCGCCACGTGATCCGGCCGAGCTGGAACGAATCGTGGGCGAGTCCGATCACCTTCGCTGGGTGCAACTGCCCATGGCCGGCATCGAGCAGTACATCCATCTCATCGACGACGATCGCCAATGGACATGTGCCAAGGGTGTGTATTCCGAGCCGGTCGCCGAGATGGCACTCACGTTGGCGTTGGCCGGCATGCGCGGGCTGGGGCCGTACGCCCGAGCGACGTCATGGGGCAAGCCGCATGGCACCAACCTGCTGGGCGCCAACGTCACCATCCTGGGTGGCGGTGGAATCACCGAGTCGCTCATCCGTCTGCTGACGCCGTTCGACTGCCGCATCACCGTGGTGCGCAATCGTGTCAGCCACATGGAAGGTGTCGACGAAGTGGTCGAGGCCGACCGGTACATCGATGCGTTGGCAGGCGCCGATCTGGTGGTGGTTGCCCTGGCGTTGACGGCCGACACCGAGGGCATGCTGTCGCGCAACGAGTTCGAGGTCATGGAGCCCCACGCGTGGATCGTCAACATCGCCCGCGGTCGGCACATCGTCACCGACGATCTGGTGTGGGCACTGAAGAACGGCATCATCGGCGGCGCCGCGCTGGACGTGACCGACCCCGAGCCCCTGCCAGACGGCCACCCGCTGTGGACCTTGCCCAACTGCATCCTCACCCCGCATGTGGGTAACACGCCAGATATGGCCGTGCCGCTGTTGTCCGAGCGCATCACCGCCAACGTCCGTCGCTTCGCTGTTGATGAGGAGTTGCTCGGACCAATCCACGTCGACCTGGGTTACTGATGACGCAACGTTCGCTCGATGCGGCGGCCATCGTTGGTCTGCTGGCCGATGACGAACGGCGTCGCGTGCTGGCGGCCATCGAACTGGGTCACGACACCTTCGATTCTGTGGTCGCCAGCACCGGTCTGCCCGCCACCCGCGTGGCCAAGGCAGCGGGTCGGCTGGCCGATGCCGGGCTGGTCGTGCAGCTGGATGGTTCGCTGCAGGTGCAGGGCAGCGCATTCCAACAGGCGGCTCGCCAGGCGCTGTCGAAGCCGCCCTCTACCGAGCACGACGACGCTCCGGAAGATGATCGACGCGTGTTGTCAGCGTTCGTGGTCGACGGCCGGATCACCTCGATCCCGGCTGGGCAGGCGAAGCGGCGAGTCCTGCTGGACTGGCTGTCGCAAGACTTCGAGGTCGGCCGCCGATACACCGAACAGATGGTCAACCTCATCATCGGGAAACGCCACCCCGACACCGCCGCATTGCGTCGCTACCTGGTCGACGATGATTTCCTTTCGCGTGAATCGGGCGAGTACTGGCGGTCGGGTGGCAGTACACCCAGCGTGTTGTCCGACGAGGGGGAGTGACGCACTACCAGGCACTGGGCGCCGCCCGCGATGCGACGCCCACCGAACTGCGCGAGGCGTTTCGCCGTGCCGCCCGCGCCGCACATCCCGATCGGCACGGCGAGGCATCGTCGGCGCAGATGGCAGTTGTCAACGAAGCGTGGCACGTGCTGGGCGATCCAGACCGACGCCGTCGGTACGACGCTGAACTGGCCGAGGCCGAGGCCGAGGCCGAACGCGACGTCCGTTCGTCTGACGATGCCACGCAGTCCTCGTACGATCGCACCCGGCCGATCACCGTGCCGACCCCGACCACGTATCACCAGCCGGCTCGGTTTCCGTGGCGGTTCATGGCAGCGCTCGCGTCCATGGGGGTGTTGTTGATCGTGGTCGGGTTGATCCTGTACGAACCGCCTTCGCCGGTGGCACCCGACGGATTGCTGGTCCCCGGTAGTTGCGTCACACTGACCGAAGATGGCCGAGCGCAGGAGGTGGTGTGCGGCCAGCACCAGTTCCAGGTTCGTCAGGTGATCGAGGTCACTGCCACCTGCCCGGTGGACACCGAGCGATACCAGGCGTATCAGACCGGCGACACCGTCTGCCTGGTCCACACGGTGCCCTGATCGTTTGGCTACGGTGACGGGCGATGAGCGACACCCCGCCCCCGCCTCCGCCGCCCCCGCCGCCCCAATGGTCGCCGTCGCTGCCGCCCATGCAGCCTCCACCCCCGCCCGGTGCAGGCTTTGGCGTCGGCGGACCGATGCCATCGGGCCCTCCGCCATATGCCGGTGCACCCATGCAGTACCCGTTTTCCGACTCGCCGGGTTCGGGGGGTCGCAGCGGCAAGGCCGTGGCCGGCTTCGTGCTGGGTCTGGTCTCGATCGTGTTGTTCATCACTCTCATCATCCCCATCCTGGCCATCGTCTTCGGCCTGCTCGGGGCGAAAGAGATCAAGCGATCTGCCGGGCAACGCACCGGGTTGGCCATGGCTCGAATCGGCTGGATCTTGGGTGTACTCGGCCTGGTTGGTGGTGGCGTCCTGTTGGCGTTCATCGGCAACGAGATAGCGGGCACCACGGCCGTGTCCGAGCTGAAGGTCGGTCAGTGCGTCGACCTGCCCGGCGACGGCGTCGACGAGGTCGCCAGGCTTGACACCCAATCGTGCGACGAACCGCACGAGGCCGAGGTGTTCTCGGTCGGCGACCTGGGCGATGGTAGCGACCCGTATCCGGGGGCGGATGAGATCGATCAGCTGATCGCCGAGCAGTGCATCCCCGATTTCGAGGCCTACATCGGTACGCCGTACGGCGAGGGAGACCTCGACGTGTACCGCATCTATCCGCTCGAATCCGACTGGGACAACTATCAGGGCTATCAGTGCCTGGTGTTCTTGACCTCGCGTGAGCAACTGACCGAAACCGTCGAGGACTCCGGCCGCTGATGGCGGGCGTCGACCAGTCGGCGTTGCAACTGCAGTTGCAACGCTGGGCCGATGCCCACTATCACCAGGGGGTCTCCGTCACCGATCTGACGGCCATGCCAGGGCACGCCGGGCTGTCGTTCGGATTCAAGGTGTCCGACTCGGACGGCACCATCGACCGGCTGGTCATGCGCATGCCGCCGAAGGGCGTCCGGCGTTCGGGCAACACCGATGTCCTGCGGCAGGTGCCGTTGCTGAAGGCCTTGGCTGCACATGGTGTGCCGGTTGCGCCAGTGGTCTGGTTCGACGCCGACGAGCAGTGGTTCGACGTGCCGTACTTCATGGTGCGGTACCTGCGTGGGCAGACCTATGCGGTCCGCGCCCCCGATCCGGTCTTTGCCGGAGTGTTGTGTGCCGAGGTGATGCGCTCGGCAGTCGAGGCGCTGGCATTGGTGCACCGAGTCGATCACCACAAGGCACTGCCCCGCTGGGAGCAACCGAAGGACCTGCAGACCGAGGTCGACTTCTGGGCACCGATCCTGCAGAAGGCGGCCGAGCCCCAGTGGGTGCACATGGGCGAGCGAACCCGGCAGTTGCTGTTGCAGCATCTGCCCGACGATCCGGCCGTCGGCATCTTCCATGGCGACTTCCAGACCAACAACATCTTGTTCGACCGGACGTCGGTCGTCGCCCTGATCGATTGGGAGATCAGTGGCATCGGCGCTCAGTTGCTCGATCTCGGATGGCTGCTGTTCATGAACGATGCGGCCAGCTGGGTCGACAGCGAGGGCCTGCACGACGTCCCGCCGTTCGAGCAGATCGTGCAGTGGTACGCGGTCGCAGTTGGGCGCACCGTCACGCTGGACGACATCGCGTTCTACCGGGCGCTGTCCGGCTACAGGTTCGGGGTCATCAGCGGGCTGAACGTCATGCTGCATCGCACCGGCAAACGGCATGACCCCGAATGGGAGGGCATCGGCCTGTCGGTGCCGTCGATGTTCGCCAGGGCGTGCGAGTTGCTGACCTGACGGCTCAGCCGAGAGTCGGCTCGAGATCGAGCCCAGCCCTATCGAGATGGTGGAAATTACGGGCTGCTGCTAGCCTGCGGGTTCCGAATCGGAGCTCACGGGCGTGTAGCTCAGCTGGTTAGAGCACCGCCTTCACACGGCGGTGGCCGGGGGTTCGAGTCCCTTCACGCCCACCAGCCTTCAGGCCCACCAGCACGTCTCAGTCGTCCGAGAAGAAGTCGTCGCCGAACGAGCCCAGGTAGGACCACCGTTCCTGACGTTGCTCGGTGCGAGGCGCCCCGACCAGTTTCCGCAGTGCGCCTCGGATGTGCTGTCTCATGACCTCACCAGTTCAACGGCTCGAAGTGCCCGCAACAACTGCTGGGCTCAGGCACGATGCCACACAGATTGCCCGCGTGGCCAGCCGGCCAAACAGGCATCCGCCGAAAGTTGTTCGGCAGATCAATGCGTTGTGGCCAGGCAGACGGACCGTCCAGACCATGAGCGGCACCCGAACGGGCGACAGAAATCGGCTGTTGGTCCATCCGGCCGCGGCACGGGTGGTGCTGGAGATGTTGCGCGGGCCGACCGACGGGGGGCGCGACATCACCCGAATCGTGATGGCCGATCCGGCGCTGGCCGCCAGCGTCTTGCGCGCCGCAAACTCTGCTCACCTGGGGTACTCGCGTCGCATCGGCAGCATCCGCCAGGCAGCGGTCATGCTGGGAGGCTCGTTGGTCGGATCGTTGGCCGCCAGCAGGGTGGCTGACCTTGTGTTCGACACCGAGGCACCCGACTATCCAGATTGGCTGTGGTTGCACTCGGTCACCATGGGATGCGCGTGCAGCGTGCTGGCCCGCCACATCGGCCAGTCGGTCGACGATGCGTTCACGGTGGGGTTGTTGCACGATGTCGGTTGGCTGCTGGCTGCGTCGGACGGCATCACACTGCCATCGAGCGACACCGATCACACGACCGTCGGTGCAGAACTGCTGGCCAGGTGGAACCTGCCCGAACGCATCGTCGGTGCCGTGCGGCAGCACCACACGCGCACGAACGCCATCAGTGCGCCCCTCGACCGATTGGTGGTCGCAGCACATGGGTTGGTCGCCGCCATGGGTGTTCCGTGTCCCGAGCGCTCGATCTCGCCCGCCGAGGCGCTGTTGATCGTCGACATGTCCGACTTCCGCCAGACCGTGCTGCTCGCCCAGATCGAGAGTGAACTGATCGGTCTGACGAACGAACTGACGACGTCGACATGACGGTCATCGACACGCTGAACACCATGCAGCGCAACGCGGTCGAGCAGTTGCGCGCCGGCGACCACAACGAGTTCCTGGTCGGCTTCCTGACCACATCGGTCATGCTGGAGTTGTCGAACCTGGTGGCCGCCGACCTGGACCTCGACTCGTACGCACAGGCTGTGGTCGAGGTGCTCACCCAGCACGCTCCGATCGAGCGCTGTCTGCTGGGTCTGGATCCGTACGATCTACCGCCCGTCTTCGCGGCGATCGGCTTCGATCTGGGTCTGGCCGCACAGCACGCCCACCTACCCGCCGGGGTCGGTACCGCCACCTTCACGGTTGACCTGGTCGTATCGGGCACGCTGCACGTCGACGAGGTGCCGCCTGCGCTGCACGCCGCCGGCTTCACCGACATGGCCGCCGATCAGATCGCCAGCGGTCTGACCCGTGTGGTCGAGGGCGAACAGTTGCGTCGCAAGGCAGCCGCCGCCAAGGCGCTGCGTGCCGTTGCAGGTCTGGACGAGCGATGGGGCGGTGCTGAACTCGAAGACATCGCCTTCGCCATTGCTGCGCTACCAGCCGTGACCGGAGCGACGATCAACGCGACGGCAGCGCGTTTCGCCGACACGATCGCGGTCGACGCAGGCCGGCAGGGGCCGCATCAACTCGAACGTCAGATCACCGTGGATGGCCAACTCGTGGTGTCGTTGGTGGTCGGGTACGCCGAGATGCCGGCTGCCGATCACATCGCTCGTCTGGACGATGTGGTCGAAGCGTTGAACGCCGGGCTGGAGCGGATCGAGCAGAACATTCGGCTGGCTGCCGAGGCCGACACAGATCAGCTCACCGGAGTCGGCAACCGTCGAAGAGCAGGCAAGGCACTGGCGCAGGCGCGATCGATGGCCGATACGAAGGGCCAGCCGATGTCGGTGCTGTTGTGCGACCTGGACCACTTCAAGCTGATCAACGATCGCTTCGGCCACGATGCCGGCGACCGCGTCCTGACCAGCTTCGCCACACTGCTGCGCACGTCGGTCCGTACGCATGACACCGTGATCCGTTGGGGTGGCGAGGAGTTCCTCGTCATCCTGCCTGGATGCGATCACCAGGGCGCGGCCGGTCTGGCTGATCGGTTGCTGGCCGCATGCGCTGACGCATGTCAGGGCGCGCTGCCACGCGACGTCCGTCAGACCACGTCGATCGGCATTGCCGAGTACCCGGCGGCGGCCCGCACGCCCGAGGCGTTGATCGGTGCAGCCGACGACGCGCTGTACCGGGCCAAGCGCGCAGGCCGCAACCAACATCGCACCGCTGGCTGCTAAATGGCTGCGCACACACGACGCTTCGGTCCGGGAAAGGCTTCGCCTGTGGGCTGCCCGCCCCGCGACAAGCCACCTCACACGCCGCACGCTGGGCTACCGTGCTTGCAATGGCGCGATTGTGCGAACGACCGGGATGCTCAAATCTCGCCGACGTCTCGTACGGATTCGATGCCGAGCATCTGGTCGTGTGGCTGGACGGGTTCCACGCCGCACAGGGCGCCAGCTCTGGGGTGCTGTGCCGGCGTCACGCCGATGCCATGGTCGTTCCGCTGGGCTGGATGCTGGACGATCGCCGCGATCCGGCGCCACGCCTGTTCCGTGCGCCGGCCGAACCATTCACCGGGCCCATGATCCGACCGCGAGCGAAGCGCCCGCGTCCCGACCTCGCTGCCGGCACGGTGCAACTTCGCCTCGATGCCTACGACGGCCAGAACGATCTGGCTGCAGCAGTCGAGGAAGCAGTCAACGAAGCCATCGCCATCGGCCAGCACCTCGATCGCGAAGTAGCAGTGGCCGACGTCGTCGATGTGCCCGACATCGCCGCAGTCGTCGAGCGGGCCGAGGTCGTCGAGCCGGTCGAATCGGCCGGGCTCGACGAGGTGGCCGAGCCAGACCTCGACGAGATCGACGAAGCCCATACCGAGGTGCTGCCTTGGCAGCCGGTGTTCGACCAGACCGACGACCTGAAGGGCTTGCTGAAGGCCCGAGGCCGGCTGCTGTCGCGTGCTTTTCACGGGGTCGGCGCCGACGACCACTGAGCCCTGAACCTGTGAACCTGTCGGCGCCCCACGACCGTCGCGGTGGCCGGGTGCCGACAAGTTCGGTCAGGCCAGCGTCAGGGGGCCGGGCAGTGCTCGGTCGCCCATGCAGCCAGGCGGTCGGTGCGGTCCTGCACTTCGGTGCTGCGCTCGGTCAAACGCGCCGTCAGCCTGTCGATCCGGTCCACCAGGCGATCGTTGCCGGCGGCGACGGCCTCGGCTCGCCGATCGGCCAGCGATGCCAGGCGGCTGGTCAGGTGCTCGGAACGCTGTGCCATCTTGGCCTGGATCTGGTCGAAGTGTTCGCAGACCTGTGCGGCCCGATCACCGCGGTCTCGACCCGTGGTGGGTGCCGATCCGTCGTCGCCGGTCGAGGTCGCGGCGGCAATGCCCGCAACCCCCACGACACCGGACACGGTGGCGATCGCGACCGCTGCCCACAACTTCTTGCTGATCGTGTTCTTCGTCATGGACACATCGTGCGACCGAGGTGTGATCGATGTATGAGGGCCGGGTCATGAAATCTTGCGATACTGCAGTCGTGGACGTGTCGGCATCGGTGGAGGCTCCCTGCGATCAGGCCACGTTGTTCTCGCTGATCGATGAACTGACCGACTACCCGCGGTGGATGCCACTGGCTCATCAGGTACAGCACACTGCTGCAGACGGCGACGGACGGCCGGCGTGGAACGTCGAGCTACGCGCCCGCGTCGGTCCCTTCGCCCGGTCGAAGCGGCTGCGCATGGTGCGCACCCGGCACGAGCCTGCAGCTGCGACGGCCCGGTTCGAACGCGCCGAGAACGACGGCCGTCGGCACTCGCCATGGGTGCTGGACGCACATGTGGTGTCAGTCGGCTCGGGAAGTCGTCTGGACATGCACCTTCACTACGGGGGTGCGTTGTGGACCGGCGGCGTGATGGAGCGCGTGCTGGCCGATCAGATCGTTGCCGGGCGCCAGCGGCTGCTGGAGATGGTCAGCGAACGACAGGCCTGACCCGCTGGGCCCATGCCGTCATTCGGCCATCGTCGCGGCGCTCGAGCGTCAGCGGCATCTCGAAACAATCACTCAACGTTTGCGACGTCAGCGTCAGCCCGATCGGCCCCGAGCCCACCACGAGGCCATCGCGAAGCAGCAACGCGTGCGTCATGCCATCGGGAACTTCGTCGAGGTGGTGAGTCACCAGTACCAGGGGCGGTGATGTTGGCGAGCTCGTCAACTCGCCCAGGGCCGCGACCAGTTGCTCGCGACCGCCCAGATCCAGGCGCGCACTTGGTTCGTCCAGCAGCAGCAGGGCAGGGTCGTTCATCAAGGTGCGCGCCAGCAGCACCCTCTGCTGTTCGCCCGACGACAGAGTGGCCAACGCACGGTCGGCGAAGCGGCTGACGCCCATTCGGTCCAGGCACGCGACGGCTTGTTCTCGATCTGCATCGTCATAGCGGTGCCACCAGGGCTCGAGTGCCGCGTACTTGGCAGTCATGACCACGTCGAGGCACGCCAGCGCCGGACGAATCTGCGCCGAGATGGCTGCCGACAGGTACCCGATGCGGCGACGCAAGACTCGTACGTCGGTACGTCCGAGCTGTTCGCCCAATACCCGCACCTCGCCGCTGGACGGATGTTCGTACATGGCACAGATGCGCACCAACGATGTCTTGCCCGATCCGTTTGCACCCAGCACCAACCATCGCTCGTCGGCCTCGATCTGCCAGTCGAGTGGGGCCACGATGGTTCGACCTTCGCGCACGAACGACACGTTGGAGAGTTGTACGACGGGCGGGGAAGTGGAGTTGCCGTTCGAGTTCGACGATGGTGGCTCAAGGACGGGGGGAGTCACGCCGATGACCCTACGGCCCAGACCATCGCCCAGACCGTCCATCGATGTGACAGTTCGGCGGTGCGTACGGACCGGCGACGTGAATGGACGGACGAGATGACCGCAACGAAAATGAGCCGACTGGTAGCGTGAACGACCTCATGCGCAAACTTGTGGCGACGTTGCTGGGTTTCACCTTGCTCGTGCCAACAGTCGTTTCGTCCACCACGCATGCTGCCGATACGCCGGCCCAGCAGGCTGCGAAAGAGATCGCCGATGCTCGCGACCGGGCCAACGCTGCGGCCGATGCACTGTTCGCCGCCGAATCGGCGTTGGACACCCTCGAGGTCGACCAGCAGAACCTGCTTGCCGAAATCGCGGTGCTCGAGTCGCAAATCGTTCAGCTTCGCGCCACGGTCTCGGCCGTCGCAGTCAATCGCTACACCCGTTCAGGGGCCAGCGCGCTGCCGTTGCTGACCGGCTTCGAGTCGGCCGGAAGGCAGGCGCAGATCGACGTGTTGTTGGATGTGGTCAATGAGACATCTGCCGACGACTTCGACGAGTTCGAGTCACTCAGCGCCGATCTGGTCGACAAGCAGGCACAGCTCGACCAGAACGAGCGCGATGCCCAGGCGGCGCGAGATCTGCTGGAGAGTCGTCGCCAGAACGCGCTCGACGAGGTCGAGCGACTGAAGGACGTCGAGGCAGAGCGACTGAAGGACGAGGCAGTGAAGAAGGCACTCGAGGCCGAGCAGGCCGAACGGCGGCGCGTCGCCGATGCCCAGGCCAAGCAAGACGCCGAAGCGCAACGCGCGTCCAACAACGCAGGACAGTCATCCCCCAGTTCGCAGGGTTCCAACCAATCCAACGGTTCAAGCGCATCCACCGGTTCGGGCTCGGGCAGCGCGGCCCCGGGTGGCGCGGGTGCTGGCGGTTCGGCGCCGGCCAACGCATCGGGAACGCCAAGTGTGGGCGATGGCGACATCGACGATTCGGGCACGGCTACCACCGCAACGGGCGGCAGCGGGGGCGGTCAGACCGGTACCGTCGGGGTCGGCGGTCGGCCCGGTTCCGCTCCTGGCGACCTCGGCTTCGATGGATGGATCTGTCCGGTGCAGGGGCCGACCGGCTTCGGCGACACATGGGGGGCACCGCGCAGTGGCGGGCGCACACACCAGGGCGTCGACATGATCGCCGCGACGGGTGTTCCTGTGGTTGCCGTGGTCGACGGATTCGCGCAGTCGAAGGTGAACACCTTGGGCGGCAACACCATCTGGTTCTCGGGTGCCGACGGCAACAAGTATTACTACGCGCACCTCGACGGCTGGGCCACGTTGGGCAGCGTCTCCGCGGGCACGATCATCGGCTACGTGGGTCAGACCGGCAACGCGCAGTTTTCGGTGTCGCACCTGCACTTCCAGATCCATCCCGGCGGTGGCGCTGCGGTCAATCCGTATCCCACGGTTCGGGCACACTGCTAGCCGCGATCCGTGGTGGCTTGGGCAGCACCGAGACGGGCTGTCCAGCTGCCAGTTGCCCGCATGCCGCGTCGATGTCGGTGCCTCGGTTGCGCCGAACGGTGGCGTTCACGCCGCGATCTTCCAGCAGCTGACGGAACTCGCGCACACGCGCCTGCGTGCTGCCGCGTGTGGGCCAGCCGGGCGTGGGGTTCAACGGGATGAGGTTGACGTGTGCCGGCAACTGGAAGCGCCGACACAGCGCAGCCAGTTCGTCGGCATCGCGGTCGCGATCGTTCAGACCATCGATCAGCGCCCACTCGAAACTGATCCGCCGGCCTTTCATCTGCAGGTAGTCGGCGCATGCCGACATCAATGCGTCCAGCGGATATCGCTTGTTCATTGGGATCAACTGGTTGCGCAGGTCGTCGTTGGCCGCGTGCAGCGAGACAGCCAGGTTCACCGGCAGCGAGCGAGCAGACAGGCTGCGGATACCGGGCACGATGCCGATGGTCGAGATCGTGAGGTGACGCGCCGAGAGGCCGAGGTCGCCGTGGATCCGCTCGACGGCGCCCCACACGTTCTGTGCGTTGGCCAGCGGCTCGCCCATGCCCATGAACACCACATTGGCCAGACGGCGGCCCATCTCCTTCGCCTCGCGTGAGGCGCGTGCCACCTGCTCGACGATCTCACCGACGGTCAAGTGACGGGTGAAACCCGCCTGGCCAGTTGCGCAGAACCCGCACGCCATCGCGCAGCCGGCCTGGCTGCTGACGCACACGGTGACCCGGTCGGGGTACAGCATCAGCACCGTCTCGATGCGGCTGCCGTCGTGCAACCGCCACAGGTACTTCACCGTGTCGCCGCCGTCGCTGACACGGTGCACTTCCTCGGTCAGCGCCAACGGCAGTTCGGCCTCGAGGCGGGCCCGCAACGCCTTGGGCAGCGAGGTCAGCTCATCGGGCATCGCCAGTTGCTGGTACAAGCCCTGCCACACCTGGTCGACGCGGTATCGGGGCTCGCCCGACAGTTGCGCCTGCAACTCGTCGCGGGTGGCGTCGTACCGGCTGATCACGTGCCGCCCTGCGCGGCGGGGTCCAGACCCAGCTCGGTCGCCAGCCGTTGATACTGGTCGATGCGCGCCGTGACGACGTCCAGGCTGGCGGTCCAGAAGCCCTCACCGGTGACATCCAGTCCGAACGCTTCACCCAGTTCCTCGGCGGTGTTCATTCCGGCACGCGACAACAGGTCGTCGTAGCCGGCCTGGAAGCGTTGGGGATCGGCGGTGTACTGCGAGTACAAACCCAGACCGAACAGCAGCCCGTACGTGTACGGCCAGTTGTAGAAGTGGCTGCCGTAGTAGTGGGGCTTGACGATCCACATGTGCGGGTGCGCCGTCGACTGGTGCAGTCCGTCGCCATACGCGTCCGCCTGCGCGGCCCGCATCATCTCGTTCAACTCCGAGACGCCCAGCGTTCGGCGCTGCCGGCGGGCGAACACCTCGGTCTCGAACAGAAAGCGCGAGTGGATGTCAACCACCACCTGGTTGCTGCCTTGCAGATCGACGTCGAGCAGCGCCAACCGGTCGTTGCCCTGCAGATGCGCCAACCCGGCCTCGACCACCAACGTCTCGCAGAAGATGCTTGCCGTTTCGGCCAAGGCCATCGGGACACGACGTTGCAGCGCCGTGCGCGGCGCCAATTGCACGTTGTGATACGCGTGGCCCAGCTCGTGCGCTGTGGTCTGTGCAGACTCGACCGAACCGCTCCAGTTCAACAGCACCAGCGATCGATCGCCGATGAACGACATGCAGAAGGCCCCACCCACCTTGCCCTCGCGTGGCGCTGCATCGATCCACTGTTCGTCCACCGCTCGATCGACCACGGTGGCCAGCGCGGGGCTGTACGCAGAGAACGCGTTGCGCACCAGACCGATTCCTTCGTCCCAACCGATGTTGCCGGGCGAGATGGGCAGTGGCGCGACCAGATCCCACCACGGCAACGGGCCCTGATGGCCGTGGAGGCGAGCCTTGCACCGCATCCATTCGCGAAATCGAGGGAGTGCGGCGACGATCGCGGCCTGCATGGCATCGAACGTCGGTCGAGACACGTTGTTGGCGTACAGCGATGCCTCGAGAGGCGATGACCACGCGCGGCGGCGATTCACCGTGTTGGCTTCGCCCTTGATGGCGTTCATGGCCGCGGCACATGCGGTGGCGACCGTCGGCCACGCCACCAGCTCGGCGTCGTACGCGGCGCGACGCACGGCCGGATCTCGACTGGTGGCCATGCCGCGCACAGCGGGCATCGGCAGGTGGCGGACGCCGCCGGGCAGCGCCACATCGGTGGCCAGCTGCGACGTGATGTAGCCCTGCAGGCGCCCCCATGCCGACGAACCGGTGGTGGCAAGCTCGGCGTACAGGCCTTCCTCGGCCTCGTGCATCTGGTGCTCTGCCCGCTCGGACAGACGTTGCAACGGGCCCAGGTGATCGGCCACCAGATCGTCGTGCGCGGCGAGTGCGTCTGCCCCGAGCGCGTGCACCCAGTCGGCCAGGCGGGCCAGCAGCGGACGAACCCGGGCGTCGGCAGTTGCCAACTCGGACAGCAACGATTGGGCATGCTCGTGGCGCGTATCTGTCGAGACAGTGGCATAGACGTACGCCTGCAGCTGCGCCAGGTTCGTGGCGGTGTCGTTGTAGGCACGCAGCACCTGGGCGGCCGCCTCGGCATCGTCGGCAGTGGCCGGCCGCGACTCGAGGGCGCGGATGCCGGCTTCGTCGAACGTCACTTCCAAGCGGCCGACGTCGCTGCCGATCGACTCCATCGCGTCCACGAACGATCGCGAGGTCAGTGATGGGTGCAGGTCGACGACGCTCCATCGAGGCAGCTCGATCGGGTCGATCAGGTCGGTCTGCTTGGGCTCCACGTGGATCAGATACGCCTGATCAGTTCGGGTCACAGCGAATCCCAGGGCGCGGTACAAACCGAGTGCGGCGACGTTGTCGCCATCGACGTACAGCATGCCCGTGTGGATGCCGCGGTCGGCGATGGACACCAGGCCGGCGACGGTCAGCGAACGGCCGAGACCCAGGCCGTGGAAGTCGGGATGCACGGCGATGACGTAGATCTCACCGATCCGTTCGTCTGCCGCCTCGCTGGCCGTTGGCTCGTGGATCTTCGTCCAGCAGAAGGCCGCAAGGCGACCATCGCGCTCGTGCAGCAACAGGCCGCCGGCATCGAACCAGGGCTGCTGTTCGCGTTGGCTCAGCGTCGCCTCGTCCCAGCCGCCCTGCTCGGCGTGCGACGCGAACGCGGCGTTGTTCACTTCGAGCCACGCGCGCTCGTCCTGCCCGACGACGAACGAGCGCAGCGCTATGTCACCCAGCCCGGCCCCGGCGATGGTGGCCGACGCCAATGGCAGCGCCACGCGCATCTGGTGCAGCGTTCGCCCGCTGCGAACTCCCATGGCGCCGGCCAAATGCTCTGTCGATGCATCGACGTCGGTCGCCCACCAGTGCACCGTGCCGCCGCCGCGTTCGGCGACTGCATCCGTGGCCCGCCGGACCAAACCGGTGATCAGCGCCGAGCGGTTGTCACCGACCAGCTCGGGATGGATGACCAGTTCCAGTGACCAGGCATCGTTGGTGCGACCGAGTTGTGCGTGACCCACCAGGTGTCCGCCGCGGCGAGCGTGCACGGCGACGGGTGGCTCGTGCGTCGTCGGATCGGCAACGAGATCGAGCCACAGCCGATCCGAAAGTGGCCGCCGCCCGGTGGCCGACTGCACGGTGCCGACCAGCTGGATCGCCTCGGCGCGACACGCCGCAGTGACTGCATCGTGCAACTCGATCTCGATCATCCGGTCGAGGCTATCCGCCCGCCAAAAACGGATGTGACCCCGTCGCCGCGCGTCGGACCATCCGCTGGCCGACGGCGTGGTGCCGTAGCCTCGGTCTACGTGGGAACGCCGCGAACACCCAAGGGTCGAGCCCGCGCCGTCGCGCTGCGATTGAGCGAGGAGTACCCCGAAGCCATCTGCGAGCTGGACCACCGCAACCCGTTCGAACTGTTGGCCGCCACCATCCTGTCGGCGCAGACCACCGATGCCCGGGTCAACATGGTGACGCCGTCGCTGTTCGCGCGATACCCCGATGCGCACTCGCTGGCCGTCGCCGATCCGGGCGAGGTCGAGGAGATCGTGCGGTCGACCGGCTTCTATCAGATGAAGTCGCGCAACCTGATCGGCATGGCCCAGGCACTGATCCAGCGATTCGACGGCCAGGTGCCCACGGCACTGGACGATCTGGTCACGCTGCCCGGCGTCGGCCGCAAGACCGGCAACGTCGTTCGCAGCGTGGCCTTCGGGCTGCCGGGCCTGCCCGTGGACACCCATGTGGGTCGCCTCAGCCGGCGACTGGGTCTGACCACCGACGACGACCCAGTGAAGATCGAGCTGCAATTGAACAGCTACTTGCCGCCCGCACAGCGCGGACCGTTCAGCCTGAGAGTCATCTTGCACGGGCGCCGGGTGTGCGACGCGAAGAAGCCGGCGTGCGAACGGTGCGTCCTGGAAGATCTGTGCCCGTCGTCGCTGCTGCCATCGACGGTGGCGAGTACACGACGGAGGGCGAAAATCTCGACGGTTTCTTGACACTTCACACCACGGAGGGTGACACTGACGCTCCGACGACACCGGTCGGTGAGGGTTCGGTCACCCCTTGCGTTCCGGACGATTGGGTGTACAATGTCAAGACCAACCAGGTTCCCGCCACCTGGATTGTGGGCGAGGCCGGAATCCGCCGTCTAGCCTCGCACAGCGACGGCCCCTTCGGGGGCCGTCGCTTCGTTTTCACCGAGAGTGGTGAAACGTACCCGGCGACAACACTCGCGTTTCAGGCTTCCAACAGCCCCGATGCGCGATCGAGCAGCCGCTGAGCCGTGCGAAGTGCGCGTTCGGCCTCGAACATCGCCGAGATCGCATCGTCGTGATCGCCGCCCAGCAAGGGCTGCACCAGCGCGGCCACGCGCTCGCGATATCGCGCTACGTGCTCGGCGGTGACGGACAGCTCGGCGGCGACGGAGGTGCTCATGAATCGAGTCTGCCTGATCCTGCCTGCGAATTCGCCGCTGTCGACCGGCGGGCGTGTCGGTAACGTGCTCGGCGTGACACCGGTACCCGTGCGCGACGACCTGCGCGCCCTCGAGGGCTACCACTCGCCACAGGTCGATGTGCGGGTCAGGCTGAACACCAACGAGTCACCGTTCGAGCCGCCCGCGGCGTGGCGTGACGCATTCGCCGCCGAACTGTCGCGGGTGCAGTGGCATCGGTACCCCGATCGGGCAGCCACCCAGTTGCGGGCCCAGATCGCGCAACTGCATCACGTCGCGCCCGGGCAGGTCTTCGCAGCAAATGGTTCCAACGAGGTGCTGCAGACCCTGTTGCTGACCTACGCCGGCCCGGGCCGAACCGTCGCGACGTTCGAGCCCACGTATCAGCTGCACGGGCACATCGCCCGGCTGACCGGCGCGTCCGTGGTCGAGACCGATCGTGCTGCCGACTTCTCGCTGGACCTGCCCGCTGCTCTGGCCGCCGTGCAGCGGCACCGACCGACCGTGACGTTCCTGTGTTCGCCGAACAATCCCACGGGTCTGGTCGAACCCGAGTCGAATGTGCGCGCCGTCCTCGGCGCGGTGGCCAGTGGAGGCAACGGCCTGCTGGTGGTCGACGAGGCCTATGGCCAGTTCGCCGACTGGTCGGCCTTGTCGCTCGTTCACGACGACACGCCGCTGGTGGTCACGCGCACGTTCTCGAAGACGTGGTCGATGGCCGGCTCGCGATTGGGGTATCTGGTCGGACCGACATGGCTGGTCGACGAGCTACACAAGGTGGTCTTGCCATACCATCTCGATGCCGCCAAGCAGATCGCAGGCCGGCTGGCGTTGCGCTACGCCGACCAGATGGAGCAGCGCGTGGCGGGCATCATCGCTGAACGCGAACGCATCGTTCGGGCCTTCCATCAGCTGCCTGTCGACCACTTTCGCAGTGGCGCCAACTTCGTGCTGTTCCGCCCTCGCACTGTCACCGGCCCGGTGGTGTGGCAGGGCTTGGTCGACCGCAGCGTGTTGGTGCGCGACTGCAGCACCTGGCCGCGGCTCGACAACTGTCTGCGCGTCACCATCGGCACGCCAGCCGAGAACGACGCATTCTTGACCGCACTCCAGGAGGTCCTGTCGTGAGCCGTACCGCAACACGTCGGCGCGTGACCAAAGAAACGTCGATCGATCTGACGATCGACCTCGACGGAACCGGCGCGGCCACGGCATCGACCGGCATTCCGTTCTACGACCACATGCTGGAACAGGTGGGCAAGCACGGTGGTTTCGATCTGTCGATCTCGGCGGTCGGTGATCTGCAGATCGACACGCATCACACGGTCGAAGATGTGGCCATTGCGTTGGGTGAGGCGTTTCGTGAAGCAGTGGGCGACAAGGTGGGCGTGCGCCGGTTCGCCAGTGGCCGGTTCCCGCTTGACGAAGCGCTGGTCGACGTTGCGCTTGATCTGTCGGGTCGCCCGTTCGTGGTCTGGGAGGTCGAGATGCCCGAGTGCCTGCCGCTGGGCAACCCGGCGTTCGACCCGCAACTGGCCGAGCACGCGGTGGCGTCGTTCGCCACTGCGGCGGGCATCACGCTGCACGTGTCGTTGGTGCGCGGGCGCAACGTGCACCACATCATCGAGGCCACGTTCAAGGGTCTTGGCCGTTGTTTGCGCGACGCCGTGCGCATCGAGGGCACGTCCCTGCCGTCGACCAAAGGCGTGCTGTGACCGTATCGATCACCGGGCCGCTCATCGCGGTGCTCGACTACGGCATCGGCAACCTGCGGTCTGCGCAGAAGGCGTTGCAGCACTGTGGCGCCGATGCCCGATTGACCTCCGACCCTGCGGTGATCGCGCAAGCCGATGCGGTGGTGCTGCCCGGTGTCGGGGCCTTCGGCGCATGCATGGACGCATTGCGAGCTGCGGGACTGGAGTCGGTGTCGCACGACGTGATCTTGTCAGGACGACCGTTCATGGGCATCTGCGTCGGCATGCAGATGCTGTTCGACGGCAGCGACGAAGATCCACGCGCGAGCGGTCTGGGCATCATCAGCGGACGTATTCGCTGGATCACCGACCAGCTACCGCGACCGCAGATGCAATGGAACCAGTTGCACGTGAATGCCGCGCACGGCGACGATCCCATCTTCGCCGGATTGGGCGATGCACCGTGGATGTACTTCGTGCATTCGCTGCACGGTGTTCCCGACGACAACACCGTCGTGGCGGCGACGTGCGACTACGGCGGCACGGTCAACGCGGCGTTCCGACAGGGCAACGTGTTCGCCACCCAGTTCCACCCCGAGAAGTCGGGCGAGTCGGGATTGGAGCTGCTGACCAACTTCGTACGCGTTGCCAGCTCGGCGCGGGTCTTGTCGTGACGCCGGCGGTGCAACTGTATCCCGCCATCGATCTGCGCGATGGTCGTGTGGTCAGGTTGTTGCAGGGCGACTACGCCCAGCAGACCACCTATGGCGACGATCCGGTGGCCGTCGCCATGTCGTTCGTTGAACAGGGCGCGCGCTGGATCCATGTGGTCGATCTGGACGCGGCCCGATCGGGGTCGCCGGTCAACCGCAGCGTGGTCGCCGCCATTGCTCATGCCGTGCAGGGCGTCGCCCAGGTGCAGACCGGTGGCGGGGTGCGCACAGTCGACGACGCGCGTGCCCTTGCCGATCTGGGCGTGGCCCGTGTGGTGATGGGCTCTGCCGCAGTCCGCTCGCCAAACCTGGTTCAGCAAGCCGCTGCGTTCATCGCTGTTGCCGTCGGTCTCGACCACCGCGATGGCGAACTGGCGGTGCATGGATGGACACAGTGCAGCGGTGTCAGGCTGACCGACGCGTTGTCGCTGTTCCCTTCTGCGACCGCCTTCGTCATCACAGACATTGCCCGCGACGGCATGTTGCAGGGCCCCGATGTGCAGGGCCTGACGGCTGCTGCGGCAGCCACTTCGGTGCCCATCATCGCCAGCGGGGGTGTGTCGTCACTGAGCGACATCGCCGAACTGGCAGTGGTGCCGGGCATCGGTGGGGTCATCACCGGCAAGGCGTTGTACGAAGGTCGGTTCACCGTTGCGCAAGCGGTCGCCGTGTTGGCAGACCCGGTGTCGAGATGATGGTGTCTCGGGTCATCCCGTGCCTCGATGTGACCGACGGTCGTGTTGTGAAGGGCATCAACTTCGTCGACCTGCGTGACGCGGGCGACCCGGTCGAGTTGGCTGCGCGATACGACCGCGATGGTGCCGACGAACTGGTCTTCCTGGACATCACCGCGTCGTCCGACGGTCGGCAGACCATGATCGACATGGTGTCGCGAACCGCCGAGCAGGTGTTCATTCCATTCACCGTGGGCGGCGGTGTTCGCACGGTCGCCGATGCGCGGGCCATGCTGCGTGCGGGTGCCGACAAGGTCAGCGTCAACACTGCCGCAGTGCAACGTTCGCAGCTGATCGCCGAGATCGCCACCGAGTTCGGCGCGCAGTGCGTCGTGTGTGCCATCGATGCCAAACGGACCGGCGGCGGTTTCGAGGTGTACCTGCACGGTGGCCGCACACCCACCGGCATCGATGCGATCCAATGGGCCCAGACTGCGGTTGCCGCCGGCGCTGGCGAGATCTTGCTGACGTCGATGGACCGTGACGGCACCAAAGAGGGCTTCGACCTGCAGTTGACCAAAGCCATCAGCGACGCGGTCGGCGTGCCGGTCATCGCCAGTGGTGGCGTCGGCACGTTGCAACACCTGGTCGAAGGCATCACCGCGGGCGGTGCCACAGGCGTGCTGGCCGCCAGCATCTTCCACTTCGGCCAGCACACCATTGCCCAGGCCAAAGCCGTGATGACCGAAGCGGGGCTGACCGTCAGACCGGCCCGATGACGCCGCCCTTCGTCCGTCAGCCCTTCACCGTGGTCGACGGTGGGCTGTCGACCGCGCTGGACGATCTGGGGCATCGACCCGAGGGACTGCTGTGGACAGCGCAGCTGGTCATCGATCGACCCGACGTGGTGGTGCAGGCGCATCGCACGTTCGTCGATGCGGGCGCCGACGTGATCATCTCGGCCAGCTACCAGGCCAGCGTCGATGGATTCATCGCCGCAGGGTTAAATGCCAAGGCCGCTCGATCGGCGTTGGCCTCGACCACCGAACTCGCCCGACGCTCGGGCGCCAGATTCGTGGCGTCGTCGATCGGGCCGTTCGGGGCGGCGTTGGGTGACGGCAGCGAGTATCACGGTCGCTACGCGGCGGGCTGGGACGAGGTCCGTGCGTTTCACCGCTCGCGATTCCAGGTGCTGGCAAACACGGGGCCCGACCTGTTCGCGATCGAGACCATTCCCAGCGCCATCGAAGCCGAGATCGTGCTGGACGAACTGGTCAGGGCAACGCAACTGCCGGCGTGGCTGTGCGTCACCTGTGTCGACGAGGGCACCACGTGCGCCGGCGACACGATCGAAGCGGTCGCGCAACTGGCGGCAACGGCACCGACGATTGCTGCGTTCGGTGTCAACTGCACCCACCCGCGCCACGTGACCGGCCTGCTGCAACGAGCCGCGTCGGCCACATCGCTGCCCTTGGTTGCGTACCCCAACCACGGCCGTACGTGGGACGCTCAGCGAGAGTGCTGGGTGGGTGACCACACCGACCAGCTGACCACTCGCGTCGGCGAATGGGTTCTGCACGGGGCTCGGTTGATCGGCGGTTGCTGCGGTGTCGGCGCACCGGACATCGCACGTCTGGTTGGCGCACGCGCGGCGTTAGGGTTCGCCTCATGACGACTCCCAAGATGCAGTACCGCCGGCTGGGCCGCAGCGGTCTTCAGGTTTCGGTGTTCTCCTTCGGTTCCTGGGTCACCTTCGACACGCAGTTGAAAGACGACCTTGCGCTGGATTGCATGCAGACCGCGTACGACGCCGGGTGCAACTTCTTCGACAACGCCGAGGCATACGCGGGTGGCGAGAGCGAGGCGATCATGGGTCGCGTCATCGAGCAACTCGGGTGGGTGCGCCAGAGCTACGTGCTCAGCACCAAGTTCTTCTGGGGGCTCGACGGCAACATGCGCAACATGCGCAACACGCTGAACCGCAAGTACCTCATGCACGCGATCAACGGGTCGCTGCAGCGCATGCGCACCGACTTCCTCGATCTGGTGTTCTGCCATCGCGCCGATCCCAACACGCCCATCGAAGAGACGGTGTGGGCCATGAGCGACATCATCGACTCGGGCAAGGTGCTGTACTGGGGGACCAGCGAATGGTCGGCCGACGAGATCCGTGCCGCGTGGGAGATCGCCGAGCGTCATCACTTGCACAAGCCGGTCATGGAGCAGCCGCAGTACAACCTGCTCACCCGCGACAAGGTCGAGAAAGAGTACGCCCGCCTGTACGAAGACATCGGTCTGGGCACCACCATCTGGAGCCCCTTGGCAAGTGGTCTGCTGACCGGCAAGTACGCCGACGGCGTGCCCGACGATTCGCGTGCCGCCCTGCCGCAGTACGACTGGTTGGCCGAGCGGCTGACCGATCCCCAGGCACACGCCAAGGTGAAGCGGTTGCGTCCCATCGCCGACGACCTCGGTTGCACGCTGGCCCAGCTGTCATTGGCGTGGTGCGCGTCGAACCCGCATGTCTCCACGGTCATCACTGGCGCCAGCCGTCCCAGCCAAGTGGTCGAGAACTTCGCCGCGATCGGCGTGCTCCCGAAGCTGACGCCCGAAGTGCTGCAACGAATCGACGCCGCCGTCGCCTGACCTCACTCGCCCGTCGCCTGACGGCGCTCGCCCGCCTGACGCCGCTCGCCTGACGCCGCTGGCCCGTCGCCTGACGGCGCTCGCCTGACGCCGCTGGCCCGCTTCGCCCGCTATTGGCCCCACCTCTCCCGACGCGCACAAAGGCTCCGCGCCTTTTGGTGCTCACGCATACGTGGTGTGAAAATTTTGCGTGAGCCGACAGAAGCGCGGAGCGTTTGTGCGGTCACGCAAATCCGAGTGTCCTCGGTGGGGTCACCGATGCGTCAACGCGAAGGACGACCACGTCGCCTCGAAGGAAACCACGTCGCGGCAACGGCAAGACGGTCCAACTCGAGCGCGATCACATCGCTGCGGGTGCACCGATCAGGGCGGCGACGCGCACTGCGACGTGTTGCAGGTGGCCGTTCAGGAAGTGGTCGGCGCCTTCGATGACCTCCACTGTGGTGGCGGGCCAATCTGCGACTGCGGCTGCGGTCTGCTCGGGCGGGCTGTACTGATCGTGCGCGGGCACCAACAGGTGCTTGGGTCGATGATCGGTGCCGGCCACGCGCGGGCCTGACACCGCCGCCAGCGGGGGAGCGATGCCGACCCAGCCGTCGGCCCGAGGATGGGCGACGTCCAGAGCAACCGATGCGCCGAACGAGTACCCGATGATCCACAGCGGTGCATCAGTCACTGAACCGAGCGTGTCGACGGCTGTCGATACGTCGATGCGCTCGTCGATGCCGCCACCGTGGTCGCCTTCAGAACCGCCGGCACCGCGGAAGTCGAAGCGCAGAACCGCTGCGCCGATGGCGATCAGATGTCGAAACACCGCATCGACGACTGCGTTCGTTCGCTCGCCGCCGAACAGCGGGTGCGGGTGGCACAGCACCGCCGCGACGCACGCATTGGGCGGCCGAACCAGATCGGCTTCGAGTCGCACGCCATCGAGCGTTTCCAGCGTCAGCACATGCGTTTCGATGCCCACGGACCCGACGGTACCCTGCCGCAATGGCCGTGGACGAGAAGCTGCCCATCAAGATGCTGAACGATCGCGTGCTGGTGCGGATCCCCGAGAAGGATGGCGAGCGACGCTCCTCGGGTGGCATTCTCATTCCGGCCACGGCGCAGATCTCGAAGCGACTGGTGTGGGCCGAAGTGGTGGCGTTGGGTCAGAACGTGCGAACCGCCGAGGTGGGCGACCGGGTGCTGTTCAGCCCGGACGATCGCTACGAGGTGGAAGTCGGTGGCATCGACTACATCATGCTGCGCGAGCGAGACATCCACGCCGTCGCTGCCAGCCGCATCGAAGCCAGCACCGGCCTGTACCTCTGATCCGCGAATCGCCTTTCCGCCGATCGGGTGCCTGCTCGTAGCATGGCGGCCATGTCGACCGGCGTCTCCATCTCGGCCACACCCGAACAACTTGCCGATGTGAGGTACGACCGTGATGGCCTGGTGCCGGCGATCACCCAAGACGTGGCAACCGGCGAGGTCTTGATGATGGCGTGGATGACCCCCGAGACCCTGCAGATGACGCTCGACGAGGGCCGGATGGTCTACTGGAGCCGCAGCCGTCAGCAGGTGTGGCGTAAGGGCGACACCAGCGGCGACGGTCAGTACGTGCAGCAGGCGTTCTACGACTGCGACGCCGACGTGCTGCTGTTCAAGGTGATCCAGGACGGCAAGGGTGCTTGCCACACCGGCGAGTACTCGTGCTTCTTCCGGCGTTTCGGGCCGGACGCCTGATGACCGACACGCGGCACTCGCTCACCATGCGCCCGGGCCGCGAAGCGTTCCATTCGCTGGCCGTCGACCACACTGTGGTGCCGGTCTGGACCGAGCTGCTGGCCGACCTCGAGACGCCGGTGGCCGCGTACGCGAAGTTGGTCGGCGATGGCACCGGGTTCCTGCTGGAATCGGTCGAGCACGGCGAGCGCTGGAGCCGCTTCAGCTTCGTCGGCCGCGATCCGTCGGCAACTCTCATCCTGCGTGACGGGGCCATCCAGGTCATCGGCGACATACCGGCCTCGGTGCCCACCGACCAGGGAATGCTGGCCGCGATGGATGGGCTGCTGCGCGAGTACCGCGCGCCCATCATGCCCGACCTGCCCCCGATGCAGAGCGGCGTCATGGGCTTCTTGGGCTACGACATCGTGCGCGAAGTCGAGCGGTTGCCCGACACGCCGCCCGACGACCGCCACCTGCCCGACGCGATCATGAGCGTCATCGGATCGTTGGCCGCGTTCGACCACTGGCGTCAGCGCGTGTACCTGATCGAGAGCGTTCCGGTGCTGGGGCTGTCGGGCGATGCGCTCGACGCCGCATACGACGCCGCGTGCAGTCGCGTCGAGCGCGCTGTGGCCGATCTGGCCCGCCCCCTGCCCTATGTCCCTGTTGCCCCACCCGAGGCGGGCGAAGAAGTGCCGCAGGTGCGCAGCTCGATGGGCAACGGCATGTATCAACGTGCGGTCGAGGTCGCCAAGGAACACATCGTGGCCGGTGACATCTTTCAGGTGGTGCTGTCGCAGCGATACGACATCGATCTCGATGCCGACCCGTTCGACTTCTACCGCGTGCTGCGCCAGGTGAATCCCAGCCCGTACATGTACTTCCTGCGCCATCCGCAGATCACCATCGCCGGCAGTTCGCCCGAGCCGATGGTGCAGGTGCTCGGACGCAAGGTCATCAGCCGGCCGATCGCAGGCACTCGCCGCCGGGGTCGTGACGACGACGACGACCGTCGGATGGCCGGCGAGCTGAAAGAGAACCCCAAGGAAGTGGCCGAGCACATCATGCTGGTCGACCTGGCTCGCAACGACGTCGGGCGTGTCGCGCGCTTCGGTTCGGTCCACGTCGATGAACTGATGACGCTCGAGCGGTACAGCCACGTGATGCATCTGACCTCGCAGGTCAGTGGCGACCTCGTCGAGGGCAGGACCCCCATCGACGTGCTGCGCGCCACACTTCCTGCCGGCACGGTCAGCGGCGCACCGAAGGTGCGAGCCATGGAGATCATCGATGCGCTCGAACCGGTCAAGCGCGGGCCCTATGCCGGTGTCGTGGGCTACGTCGACTTCAGCGGCAACCTCGACACGGCCATCGCGATTCGCACCATGTTCGCCGGCCCGCACGGCGCCTCGTTCCAGGCCGGCGCAGGCATCGTGGCCGACTCGATACCAGACGACGAAGACCTGGAATGCCGCAACAAGGCCGCGGCACTGTTGGCCGCGGTTCCTGCGGCGCGGCGGATGACCCAACGTCGCGCCCACCATGGCACTTCTGCCTGAGCGGCGCTGATTCATGACGACAGACGGCCGGCTGCTGGTCGTCTCTCGGGGCGTACGCGGGCTGGCCGATGGTGCAGTCGCGGTTGCGCTGTCGGCGTATCTGACACACCTGGGCTACAGCGGTGGCCGGATCGGTCTGATCGTCACAGCGATGTTGATGGGGTCTGCCGCTCTGACGTTGCTGGTGGGTCTGCGCGGTCACACTCTTGCTCGACGAGTGATCATGCAGATGGCGGCCCTCACCATGATCGCCACCGGCATCATCTACGCAACCTCGACGACGTTCGTCGTGCTACTCGTCGTCGGTGTCATCGGCACGATGAACCCCTCCAGCGGCGATGTCAGCGTGTTCTCGCCCATCGAGCAATCGTTGCTGCCGGGCACCACCACCGACCAGAACCGCACGGCCATGTTCGCTCGCTATGCGTTCACGGGTTCGGTGTTCGGTGCCGTGGGTTCGCTCGCGGCGGGGTTGCCTGCGTGGATCGCGCATCTCGTCGATGCCGACCCCGACGTGGCGCTGCGGTGGGTGTTCGTGGGGTATGCCGTTGCCGGCTGCGTCGTGTTGGTGGTGTATCGCAGGTTGTCGCCGAACATCGAGCCGCCGGCCCACCAGCCGGCTACCGCGCTGGGGCCATCACGGCGCATCGTGCTGCGACTGGCTGCGGTGTTCAGCCTCGATTCGTTCGGTGGCGGGTTCGTCGTGCAAAGCCTGCTGGCGCTGTGGCTGTTCCGCCGCTTCGATCTGTCGGTGCCGGCCGCGGGCGCGTTGCTGTTCTGGATGGGTGTGTGCTCGGCGGTGTCGGCGTTCTGGTCGGTGCGCCTCGCAAAGCGCATCGGGTTGGTGCGCACCATGGTGTTCACGCACATGCCCGCGCAGGTGTTCCTGGTGACTGCAGCATTCATGCCGAACCTGTGGCTGGCCATCGTGTTCCTGATTGCGCGCAGCCTGCTGTCGGCCATGGATGTGCCGGCGCGAAATTCGTATGTGATGGCCGTGGTGTCACCGCCAGAGCGTGCCGCCGCAGCGAGTGTCACCAACGTGCCGCGGGGCCTGGCCGCTTCGCTGCCGCCGGTGGCGGCGGGGTGGATGCTGGACCACAGCAACTTCGGCTGGCCGTTGGTCATCGCCGGCACCACGAAGTTCGCCTATGACGTGTTGCTGCTGTTGATGTTCCGCCACGTGCGTCCACCGGAAGAGGCCGATGCCATCGCCCGTGCCGCGATCAGATGAGCCCGCCGATCAGCAGGATCGTGCCAAGGCCACCCACCAGGACGATGCCGATGAACGCGATCGCAGCCAGGCCCGGCACAGTGGTGATGGCGCGAACGCCGGCGAACAGCGCGGGCAGTTCTTTGCGTCGCTCGTTCAGTTCGATGCGCAACTGGCGAAAGCTCTTGGCCTGCAACCCCAACGCCACGCCCGAGTCGTGATCGATCAGTGCGCCGGCGGCCGACCGTGATGTGTGCAGGAACGAACTGAGCTCGCCGACCAGCTTCGGTGCTGTTCGCACTGTGCGCAGCACCATGATCCACGCACGCAATGCGGCGAGCACCGGGATGGCACAGATGATGCCGCCGATGATGAACCAGCCGGCGCTGTTGTCGAAGACCCACGCACCGGTCGCAAACGTTGCCAGGCCCACCAGAGCGGCCACGAGGATGACGCTGATGGCCAGGCTGCCCAGCCGGCCGAGCGTGGTCCGCATGCCGTTCGATGCCGTGGTTGCCAGCCGTTCGATGTCGGTCACGCGCTCCAGTGTGCCACGCGGCCCGGGTGCGAAAGGATGCGATCCCTGCGACACTGACCGCATGTTCTGGATTCGGTCTGCTCGTGATGTGGTGAGTGTGACGGGGCCCGACGCAGCGTCGTACCTGCAGTCGCAGGTGTCGAACGATCTGCGCCAGATGGCAATGGGCGACAGCATGTGGTCGGTGGTGTTGCAGCCGACCGGCCCGGTCGAGGTGCTGCTGCGGGTGTGGCGCACCGGCGACGAACAGTTCGTGCTGGACACCGACGCTGGTGCAGGCGATGTGATGATCGCGCGGCTGAATCGGTTCAAGATCAGGGTCAAGGCCGACATTCAGACGCTGCCGTGGACATGCATGGCCGTGCGCGGCGATGGGGCGGCAGATGCGGCGGAACGCGTGTCGGGCGTCGTGGCATGGGGGGATGGTTTCGATCTGCTCGGTGCCGATGTCACCCCTCCCGCCGGTGCGACGGCCGGCACGGCCGATCAGTTCCTGCACGCCCGCATCGACGCGGCCTGGCCGGCGATGTTCAGTGAGATCACGCCGGGCGAGACCATTCCTGCCGAGACGAACATCGCCCAGGTCGCGGTCAGCTACACGAAGGGCTGCTATCCCGGCCAAGAGTTGGTCGAACGAATGGACAGCCGTGGCAGCTCGGCGCCGAGGTTGCTGCAGCGCGTCACCGTGCCCGACGGCACCACTGCCGGCCAGCCGTATCTCATCGGTGGTGTGCAGTCGGGTGTGGTCACCTCGGTGCTGGGCACGTCGGCCCTGGCATTGGTCAAGCGCTCGGCTCTGCAAGGCTGAGGTCATGGCAGTCGCGCCGAGCGCCAAGACTCTGGCCAAGCAGCTTCAGCGAATGCGGTCGATCGCCCTGGCATTGCCCGAGGCCACCGAAGAGGTCACCTGGGGTACCGACATCAACTTCCGCGTGCGCAAGAAGATCTTTGCGTTTCCGGGCAGCGGCGGCAGTTTGACGGTGAAGGCCGACCGTGACGAGCTGCCTGCCCTGCTCGGCGACCCGCGCTTCAAGCCCGCGCCTTACCTGGCGCGCGGTGGTTGGGTGCAGATGGATCTGGGCCGAGCGCTCGTCGATTGGAACGAAATCGAGGAACTGATCCAGACCTCGTACTGCCTGATCGCCCCCAAGAAGCTCGGCGCGCAGGTTCAGGGCTGACCGAACCGACCTTCAGCCGCGCTGGACGGCGGTCAGGCGTCGATGCGCTGGCGCAGCTCGGTGAACCGGGGGTCGTTCCGCACTGAACCGAGCTCTGGCGCGGCATCCATGGTGATGGCCAGGCCGTCGGGATCGGTGTCGGTCTCGATCGCGGCACGCAACCAGCCGATGGCGGTGTCGGCGTCGCCCAGCGCACCGGCGGCGCGCGCCACGACGGCGGCCGCAGTGGTGGAGCGGCGGCGGGCGAAGCTGTTGGCGGCGTACTCGGCAGCGGCTTCGTACCGGCCCAGCCGCAACAGGATGTTGCTGAGAACCTGCTCGCTGTACAGTCGGCCGGTGGGCAGCGGAGCGTCCAGCAGCGCCACGATGGGTTCCAGGCTGAGCCCCGGCGCGGCATCGGGTGGCCACCAGTTGGGCGGGGTGGTGTCGGCGAAGTCGGCCACCACGATGGCCCTGGCCACATCGGGATGGCCTTGGGCAACGTGCTGTGCCGCCCGAAACCACGGCGACGGCAACAAGCCATCGGGAATGCGACTCAGATCGCCGGTGCGCCACGCCTCGGCCTCGCCCGCGGCGGCGTGCGAACGCGCACCGTGTGGCTTTGTCCGGTTTCCGAACAGCATCTGCAACTGCACCATCAACGGGAACATCACGAAGATCACGAAGCCGTTCCAGCGCGGGGTCAGCAACAGAACCGCACCGACTGCGCCGGTCAGCGTGACGCTGAGGTACAGCATGACCCGCTTCGAGCGGGGCCCGATGATGGCGTCCAGGCCGGCCTGCACGATGTGGCCACCGTCGAGCGGCAAGATCGGCAGCAGGTTGAACAGACCCATGACTGGTCCGGTCCACCAGATCGCCAACGACGCAGGGCTGTCGGTGAACGAATCTCGAACCAGCGGATTGACGCCCATCAGCGTCAACACTGCCAGGCTGATGCCGATCTGCACGGCGGGACCGGCAACGGAGATGCCCGCCCGTTCCCAACGCTTCAGTGGCCGTGTGGGCACGAACGACGCGTAGCCGGCCAGGAAGTCGAGCGAGATCTCGGCCGTGGCGCCCGTGGCGCGAGCGGCAAAGGCATGACCCAACTCGTGCATCAGGGTCAGCGCCGCAGCCGATCCGGCGATCCACAGACCCAAGTCGCTGCGGTACGTGATGATGATCAGCGCCATGAACATGATGAATCCCGGCCTGATGTGGATCGGGAAGCCGAACATGTGGAACGCGGGTTGACCTGCCATTGCGTCATTGAGCCTACGGGCAAGGGAACCGCCGCCCTGCGCAGGATGCTCGTAGACTCGACCGCCGTGTCGTACGTCTTCGCCTTCTCCCACAAGCACCGCCGTCCACCTATGGAGTACAAAGACCTCCTCGGCGGCAAAGGCGCCAACCTCGCCGAGATGACGAGCGTGCTGAAGTTGCCCGTTCCGCCTGGATTCACCATCTCCACCGACGCCTGTCGGGACTACATGACGGGTGGATGGCCGGCCGAGCTCGACGAAGAGATCGCCCGGCAGGTCTTCGTGCTCGAGAAGGCCATGGGTCGCAAGCTGGGCGACCCGTTGGACCCCCTGCTGGTCAGTGTTCGCTCGGGTGCCAAGTTCAGCATGCCCGGCATGATGGACACCGTCTTGAACCTCGGTCTGAACGACCAGAGCGTGCAGGGGCTGGCGCACGTGACGGGCGACGAGCGATTTTCGTACGACAGCTATCGCCGGTTCTTGGCCATGTACGGCCGCATCGTGCTGGGCGTTGACGGTCATCACTTCGAGGTGCCGCTCGAGAAGGCCAAGGCGAAGGCGAAGGTCAAGACCGATGCCGAGCTCACTGCCAAGGCCTTGCACACGTTGTGCGAGCAGTACCTGGCGGCCGTGCACAAGCAGACCGGCAAGCCGTTTCCCCAGAAGCCCCGCGATCAACTGCGCGGTGCGGTCGAGGCGGTTTTCAAGAGCTGGAACGGCGCCCGTGCCATCGCCTACCGCGTGCGCGAAAAGATCGGCCACGACCTGGGCACCGCAGTCAACGTGCAGGCCATGGTGTTCGGCAACCGTGATGCCAACTCGGGCACGGGCGTCGGGTTCACCCGCAACGCCGCCACCGGCGAGAACGTGCCATACGGCGACTTCCTCATCAACGCGCAGGGCGAAGACGTGGTGGCCGGCATCCGCAACACCGACGACCTCGACAAGCTGGGCGAGCACTTCCCCAAGATCAAGACCGAGCTGCTGGACATCTTCAAGCGGCTCGAGGCGCACTACATGGACATGTGCGACACCGAGTTCACCATCGAGCAGGGCAAGCTGTGGATGCTGCAGACACGCGTGGGCAAGCGCACCGGGGCGGCCGCGCTGCGCATGGCCGTCGACATGACCAAGGGCACCCGCGGTCCGAAGGGCACCACGGGCTCGTGGAAGATCACCCGGGAAGAGGCCCTCATGCGAGTGGCCGCCGAGCACCTGGATCAGGTGCTGCACCCTCAGTTCGCCGGCAAGGGCATCGTGCTGGCCAAGGGTCTGGCCGCGTCGCCGGGTGCAGCAGTCGGCAAGGTCTACTTCACCGCCGACGACGCCGTCGATGCCGACGATCGCGGCGAGGCCGTCATCCTGGTTCGTAACGAGACCAGCCCCGAAGACGTTCACGGCATGATGGTCAGCCAAGGCATCCTGACGGCGCGTGGCGGTTTGGTCAGCCACGCCGCTGTGGTCGCTCGCGGTTGGGGCACGCCCGCGATCGTGGGCGCCGACTCCATCAAGATCGAGGGGCGGTCGTTCTCGGTTGGCAACATCACCGTGAACGAGGGTGACGTGATCAGCCTGGACGGCAGCACCGGCGAGGTCGTGCTGGGCGAGATGAAGTTGGCTGCCGCCGAGCCGCCGCCCGAGTTCACGACGATCCTGCAGTGGGCCGACAGGGTTCGTAAGGGCCACCTGGCCGTGCGTGCCAACGCCGACACCGGCGAGGACGCGACCAAGGCACGCGAGTTGGGCGCCGAGGGCATCGGCCTGTGCCGTACCGAGCACATGTTCCTGGCCCCAGACCGGCTGCCCGTCGTGCGCGAGATGATTCTGGCGAACACCGAGGCCGCCGAGACTGCGGCGCTCGAGAACCTGCGCGTCGTGCAGCAGGCCGACTTTGAAGAGATCCTCGAAGCGATGGATGGCCTGCCGGTCACCATCCGCCTGCTCGACCCGCCGTTGCACGAGTTCCTGCCATCGGTCGAAGAGTTGCGCGTCAAGCAGGCCACCACCAAGCTCAGCAAGCGCGAGCTGGCCGAACTGCGCGCCGCTGAAGAGTGGGCCGAGCACAACCCGATGATCGGTACCCGAGGGGTTCGTTTGGGCGTGGTCAAGCCAGGCCTGTACGCCATGCAGGTGAAGGCGCTCATGGCCGCGGCGGCCACGTTGCGGGCCAAGGGCAAGAACCCCATCGTCGAGATCATGATCCCGCTGACGGTCACCCGCGAAGAATTGGCAC
>JANNFQ010000288.1:0-6168 GCA_031380045.1 Acidimicrobiaceae bacterium | reverse complement strand
GAAACGTGCATGCCAGCACCAACCCGATCACAGCCTGGGGCGCGCTGAGGGCAAGCCTCGTTGCCGCCGCGCCTCCCAGGCTGATGCCAACCACTGTGAACCGCTCGCCCAGCAATACCCGTCCGACGGCCAACGCATCGGCGGCCGCCTCGTCGGCGCTCATCGCCGGACGAACGTCAACCGACTCGCCGACACCTGCCTGATCGAACACGGCGACCCGGAACTCGGCAGCCAGCGACGGATGGATCGGTGACAACCGGTCGATGTCTACCGTCATCGTGGGAGCAACCTCTGGCACCAGCCGCGCCCACGTCGACATCGATCCACCGCCCCCGGCGATCAACAACACAGCAGGGGCGTGCAGGGGCCCGAAGACTCGTCCCGACAATGACCCGCGGCCCACATCGCACAACACCATCGGGACAACGTAGATCGCACCCCGCCCGATGGGCGTTTCGTCGGGGGCACCTCGGGGTAGCCGCTGGTCGATGGCAGGTACCGGCGAGTCCCCAGGTCGTGGTGGGGTCGCCGGCACCATTGCTGCTGTTGCCCTGCTGGCGGTGGCAGTTGCTCGACCCGCACTCGCATCCGGCGACCGGCCAGCGGCGGGCGAACGACCGCGTGCAGATCAGCCATCCGGACCGAACACCACCAAGAGCGGCGTTCTCGGTCATGTGGATCTGTGGCAGCAGCGAAACCGCTTCACCAGTCCAATCGTCGGCGTGATGAAGAAGTTCGGTGACGACCGGGCCGGGCGACTGGCTGCGCTGATCGCGTATTACGGCTTCTTCTCGCTGTTCCCGGCACTGCTGGCCTTGGTGACCGTGCTGGGCTTCGTGCTGGAGAACAACGACAGCCTGCGCAGCGACATCGCCAACTCGGCGTTGGCCCAGTTCCCGATCGTCGGCGACAGCATCGCCACGTCGATCTCGAGCCCGCTCGGCGGCAACACCTTCGCACTCGTCATCGGCTTGTTGGGCGCGGTGTGGGCCGGCCTGGGCATGGTGCAGGCCTGCCAGGACGCGATGAACGAAGTGTGGGCGGTAGAGCGTGCCGACTATCCCAGCTTCATCACCAAGCGCTTGCGCTCGATTGCCATGTTGGGGTTGGTCGCCGGTCTGTTGATCGTCTCGACTGGTGTCTCTCAGCTGATCGCGATCGTTGCCCCAGGGATCGCCGGAGCGACGTTGCTCTTCGTGGCGACCGTGGCGTTGAACATCGGGATGTTCGCCGTTGCGTACCGCGTGCTGACCGTCGCAGACCTGAGTTGGCGCGCCGTGCTGCCGGGTGCGGTGTTCGGCGGCGTCGGCTACACCCTCATCCAGACGTTGGGTGGCATCTACGTCACCAGGGCCCTCGACGGAGCCAGCGCCACGTACGGAACCTTTGCGGTGGTCATCGGGCTGCTGTCATGGATCTTCCTGATCGCCCAGGTGATGCTGATCGGCGCCGAGGTCAACACAGTCGTGCAGCAGCGCCTGTGGCCGCGCAGCCTGTTCAACCAGCCCGCCACCAGTGGTGATCGCCGCAGTCATGCTCAGCAGGCCAAGGCCGAGAAGATGGATGACGAGATGGTCGTCGACGTCGGCTTCCGTCGCTGACCTCCAGTTCACGGACAGTTCGCACCCCGTGTGACACCGATGTTGTAAGAACAGGTGTGGCCATTTCCTGTGTCTATTGCGGCGGCACTCATGCCGATGCCGCACAAGTGCGCGCCGGCGGGCAGCGCAGCCAGGGCGGCGCGCAACCATTGCTCGACGGCCTGTCCGGCGGTGCCATCCATGTTTCATCCACTGTCGCGACGGCGGCGGCCCAGACGCCAACAGCTCGGGTCGCAGGCGAGGGGCGCACGCAGTCGGCCGTCACACATCCGGCTCTGGCAGGGCCGTCTGCGCTCGGCCGCAACGTGATCGTGCGCCCCGGCCAGCCCACCCCGCCTCAGTGGTCCGATGCGCAGCGATTGCAGATCGCCGAACGAGACGTGGAGCACCCAGACGACCTCGTCGACCAGCTGCGGGTCTTGGCGCGCGGCAATACGGCCGTGGTGATCGAAATCAGCCAGGCCGTTGCTGCCCGCTTGGCAGCGCCAGAGTCGACCCAGGCTGCACCGCACGCTGTTGGCGCCCGATTCCGCTTCCACCGGTCCGACCTGCACCACTTGGTCGTCGCCAACGCCGTCGACACGACAGACAGTTCGTTGCAGTGGCCGCTGCTGGATCACGCCGTGCAGCACGGGGCCACAGCGGTGTCCGACGGGCGCGGCGACATCCAGTTGCCCGACGGAACCCGGGCGTGGCTGGATGGCGGCCCAATCACGTTCCGCGAGCCCATCGACGGTGTGCCCGTCATCCATCGCATTGCCATCGAGCACCGCTCGTTGACACCGTTCGGCCTCAACGTGACAGCCGCCGATCTCGCCCCCGACCAACTCGCTGCCGTCACCCACGATGGCGGCGCGGCGCGCATCATCGCCCCAGCGGGCAGTGGCAAGACCCGGGTGCTCACCGAGCGTGCCCGGCATCTGTTGCACAACTGGCAACTGCCGGCCAGCGCGGTCTGCCTGGTGGCCTTCAACAAGCGAGCGCAGCAAGAAATGGTCCAGCGCACGCGCGACCTGCGCGGGCTGCAGGTGCGAACGCTCAATGCCATTGCCCTGGCCATCGTCAATGGCAGCACACCCTTCGCCGCACAGCCGCGGCAGCTGTCCACCATCGACGAGGGCGACGTGCGCCGCATCATCGGCCGCCTGGTGAAGTTCCCGCGCAAGCGCAACGCCGATCCCGTGGCCACATGGATCGAGGCGCTGTCGCTGGCCCGTCTGGGCCTGAAGTCGCCCACCTCGGTCGAGCAGCTGTACGACGGCGAGGTCGAGGGGTTCGCCGACGTCTTCCCGAAGTATCGACGCGAACTGGAACGCGCGGGCGCGCTGGATTTCGACGAGCAGATCCAACGGGCGATCGAGCTGCTGCTGACCGATCCTGTCACTCGCGCTGCCGCCCAGCGTGCGTGCCGGGTGATGCTGGTCGACGAGTTCCAAGACCTGACCCCCGCCCACCTGCTGCTGGTTCGCCTGCTGTCGGGTCCCGACGGTGCCGTGTTCGGTGTCGGCGACGACGACCAGACCATCTACGGGTACAACGGTGCCGACCCCGCGTGGCTGATCGACTTCGCCCAGCTGTTCCCGGGCGCCGGCGACCATCCGCTGGAGGTCAACTACCGCTGCCCCACCGACGTGGTCGCCGCTGCCGACATGCTGCTACGACACAACCAGCGACGCGTCGCCAAGACCATCCGTGCTGCCCGCACCACACACGGGCTGACCGTCGAACCCGATGACGCCCCCGTGGCCACCACGGTGCAGATCATCGCCACGGCCATCGCCAATGGCACCCCACCGACCGACATCGCCGTGCTGACCCGCGTCAACTCGTTGCTCGCCCCGGTGCAGGTTGCACTGATCCATGAGGGCATCGCGGTCAGCGGCGGCGTCGGGCGCGAGTTCGCCGATCGCACGGCGGTGCGGGCTGCGCTGGCCTGGCTGCGGCTGGCCACCAGCAGCCGCGACTTCTCCGCCGACGACGTGGCCGAGGCACTCCGCCGACCCTCTCGACCCATGCACCCCAATGTGGCCACGTGGGTCGGCGAGCAGTCGTCGGTCGACGGGCTGCGGCGCTTGGCCGGCAGGGTGAACACCGAACGCGATGCGCAACGCATCGAAGAGTTCGCGACCGACATCGAGCGACTGCAGCGGTTGGCCGCAACGCGCGGTACCACTGCCACCATCCTGGGCGCGCTGCGCGACTCCATGGGTCTTGCGTCCAGCATCGCCAGCCTCGACATCCATCGCAAGGGCATGAACCGCGCTGCGCAGAACGACGACCTCACGGCCATCGCCCAACTGGCGCAGTTGCATCCCGACCCCACCACGTTCGAACCCTGGTTACGCGACGCCGTTGGTCGGCCATGGCAGTCGGGCGGGGTCACGCTGGCCACCGTGCATCGGGTGAAAGGGCAGGAGTGGCCCGTGGTAGTCGTACATCAGGCCGATGCCGATCAGTTTCCGCACCGCCTCGCCGAGGACATCGAGGAAGAGCGGCGTGTGTTCCACGTGGCCATCACCCGCGCCAGCAGAGCGCTGCACATCGTGCCCGACAGTTCGCCATCACCGTTCATCCTCGAGCTGACCACCGCACCGTCGGGGCGCCGGCCAGCAGTGCAGGTCGTTGCTCCCGACGCCCGCACCGCGCCAAGGTCTGTGGCCGGCAAGGCCGGCCACGGCCTCACGGCCGAACAGACCACCCTGTTCGAACAGCTCCGCGCCCTGCGCAAACACCTGGCGGCCGGCAAGCCCGCCTACACCGTGCTGTCCGATGCCGTGTTGCACGACATCAGCGTCGGCCGGCCCGACTCGATGGCCGATCTGGGCCGCATCAAGGGCATCGGCCCCAGCAAGCTCGATCAGTACGGCGCAGCCATCCTGGCCGTGGTGGAAGAGACGCGTGCCTCAACCACCTGAGCCGCGCAACCCCACCAACCAACGCCGCACGTTCTCGCCCAGGTGGTCGACGTCGTACCCACCCTCTTGCAGCACCACCGTTGGCAACCCCAGTTGCGCGACCAGCGCCCCACAACGCTCGAAGCCATGGGTCGTCACCGCCAGGTCGCACATCGGATCGGTGATGAAGGTGTCCAGCCCCAGCGAGACGATCAGTGTCGATGGGCCGAACGCACTGATCGCCTGCAGCGCGTTCGCCAGCGCAGCGACGAACCCGTCGTCGTCGGTGTGTGCGGCCAGCGGCAGGTTCAGATTGCTGCCCAGGCCACGACCGGATCCCGTCTCGTCGGCGAAGCCGATCGAGTATGGGTACGCCCGGGCCGGATCACCGTGCAACGACACGTACTGCACATCGTCGCGGTCGTAGAAGATCTCTTGCGAGCCGTTGCCGTGGTGGTAGTCGACGTCCAGCACCGTCACCTTGGTGCCCGTGGTCGAGGCGATGTGATGAGCCGCGATCGCCGCGTTGTTGAAGAAGCAGTACCCGCCGTACAACGAGGTCGTCGCGTGATGCCCAGGCGGCCGGCACAGGCCGTACGCCCAACGACTGCCGTCCAAGACCATCTGGGTCGTCGTCAGGGCGGTGTCGACTGCGCCGCAGGCGGCCTGGTACGTGCCTTCGGTCAACGGGGTGGTGGTCTCGAAGCACCACCACCCCAGCCGACCGTTGACGGTGCGCGGCTCGACCGGAGCGCTCATCTTGTTGCGCAGACCTGCCCGGAAGAACACGTCGGGCACCACTTCGCGAGTCGGCGGGTTGAGCACCTGATACTCAGACCATGCCGACGACAGGAACCGGATCAGTCCAGCATCGTGCACGGCCTCGATGGGCCCTGTGCCCCACTCGGTCGGCTCGCTGAACGCAAACGATCCGTCGGCCTGCAGTGTGTGGCGGATGGCTTCGGCCCGGCCGACGTGTTCAAACGGGCTGTGCACTCGCGACGTCTCGAACTCGACCTGCGGGTCGTGGAGCAGATGCGCTGACGTGTAGACGACGTTCACCACGCCATCGTGCCATCTGGACACCCGGCGAGAGCGCTCGACCGGCACCCTTCGCTGGCACCCTCCACTGGCACCCTCCACTGGCACCCTCGACCGGCGCGTTGGACGATTCTCCAACGGAAGGCCGCCGCGGGTGCGCTTTCGCTGCTTGCTCGGGTCGGTCGGTCGAACGCACAGTGGAGACAACGAGTCGGGGGGACCCGACGTCCAGGAGGGGTCGATGGAATTCAACAGGCTGGTCGGCACGCGCCGCAGCGTCCGCTACTTCAAGACCTGGCAACCGGTCGAGAAAGACAAGATCCAACGCATCCTCGAGGCCACGCGGTGGACCACGTGCCCGGGCAACCTGCAGCCGTGGCGCGCGATCGTGGTGTATCGACGAGCTGGATGACGAGAGCCGCGAGATCCTGCTGAAGACCGACAACTGGCAGGGCGCCCACGTGCAGGCACCCGTGTGGAACTACTGGTTCGGCGACGTCGAAGCGGCACGTCCGCCGTCGTTCGTGAAGAACACCATCGAGCTGCTTGAAGTTGGTGCGATCCCTGCCGCGTACGGTTGGGCCAAGGACACCATCTTGGCGGCGATCGACGGCGGCGAAGAGGCGCCCGAG
>JANNFQ010000553.1:0-6280 GCA_031380045.1 Acidimicrobiaceae bacterium | reverse complement strand
CGCCGGCGGCCATGCTGACAGCGCCGGCGATGGCGCCGGCGATGCCCGCGAGTCGCACGACGCTGGCGTTCAGGCCGCTGCCGGCAAAGCCGATCACCAGCAACACGTTCGACGTCAGGCCGTCGCTCATGCCGAAGACCGCAGCGCGCGCCAAGCCGCCGGTGACCTGACGATGGCCGGGGTGTGCCTCGGTTCGACGTACGACGTGACGACTCACGGCTGTGCACGATACCGGCTTGTCCGTGTGCGGCCCGATGCCCTGGAAGTGTGCAAACGTGTGGGTTCCGCCAATGACGTCGGAGGAACGAGCCGGATGGTACTCACGAACACAGTCGGCCACATGGGCGACGAGTGGCTGGCACTGACGCGCACGGCCCTCGGTGCACACGCGCATGTGCTCGATCGGTTGGCGCCCATCCTGCCGGCGGGGTACGACGAGTTGAACTTCCCGCCGACCGCTGCCATCGACCTGCCACGCATCGCGCAGCTGGCCGACAGCAACAGCGATCTGGCGACGATGCTGATGAAGTTCGCAGAGGCGCCGCCCAACGAGTGGCGATTTCGGGTCTATGTGCGCGGGCATTCCATCCCGCTGGCCGATCTCCTTCCGCTGCTCGACCACCTCGGCCTCCGTGCACTCGACGAGCGCGAGTTCCGGTTCGCGCTGGGTGACGACGCAGTCGTTCACCTGCACGACGTCGGCGTACGTCTGCCCGACGACGTCGAGTTCGACGACGATGCCAAGCAACGTTTGCGTGAAGCGTTCGAGCAGCAGTACCGGGGCATCGTCGAAGCCGACGGCTTCAATCGCCTGGTGCTGGCCGCACGCCTGAATGCTCGCGAGGTCGAGGTGGTTCGCGCCTATGCGCGCTACCTGCGACAGATCGGCTTCCCGTTCAGCCAGCAGTACATCGAGTCGACCATCGTTCGCCACGGTGCGATCACTCGTTTGATCGTTGCGTTGTTCGATCAGCGGTTCGACCCAGCAGTGGCCGACCGCGATTCGGGCAGCGAGGCAGCGTTGCGCGAGTCCATCGCCGACGCGCTGGACGCGGTGCCCAGCCTGGACGACGACCGAACATTGCGAGCATTGCTGGCTCTGGTCGACGCCACGTTGCGCACCAACGTGTACCGCCAGGGAGTTGCAGCCGCGGCCCATCGGCCGGTCATGGCGTTCAAGCTCGATCCGGCAAAGGTGCCCGACGTTCCGCTACCCCGCCCGATGTTCGAGATCTGGGTGTGCTCGCCACGGGTCGAGGGAGTGCACCTACGCGGCGGCCGCATTGCTCGCGGCGGCATCAGGTGGAGCGATCGTCGAGAAGACTTCCGCACCGAGGTGTTGGGTCTGGTGAAGGCGCAGATGGTGAAGAACGCCGTCATCGTGCCCACCGGCGCCAAGGGCGGGTTCTTCCCGAAACGGCCGACCCACTCGCCGGAAGAATTCCGCGCCGAGGGCGTTGCGTGCTACCGCGAGTTCATCGCCGGCCTGTTGGACGTGACCGACAACCTGGTCGATGGCCAGGTAGCGCCGCCGCCCGACACTGTTCGCTACGACGGCGACGATCCGTACCTGGTCGTCGCCGCCGACAAGGGCACGGCCACCTTCAGCGATGTCGCCAATTCGATCGCGCTCGACTACGGCTACTGGCTGGGGGATGCGTTCGCGTCGGGCGGCAGCGTCGGCTACGACCACAAGGCCATGGGCATCACGGCTCGTGGCGCATGGGAAAGCGTCAAGCGCCACGCCAGGGCCATCGGCAAGGACGCCGATCGCGATCCCATGACCATTGTGGGCATCGGCGACATGTCGGGCGACGTTTTTGGCAACGGGCTGTTGCGCTCGCCGCACCTCAGGCTCCTCGCCGCGTTCGACCACCGTCACATCTTCTTGGACCCCGACCCCGATCCGGCGGTGTCGTTCGACGAGCGCATTCGACTATTCAAGCTGCCGCGCAGCAGTTGGGCCGACTACGACACATCGCGGCTGTCCGCCGGTGCCGGCATCTACGCGCGCAGCGCCAAGAGCATCGAGATCTCGCCAGAGGCACAGCGCGCCCTCGACGCCAATCGCACCACGTTCACACCGGCCGAACTGGTATCTGCCGTGCTGCGCGCCCCGGTCGATGTGTTGTGGAACGGGGGCATCGGCACGTATGTCAAGGCTTCGGGCGAGACGCACGCCGAGGTCGGCGACCGGGCCAACGACACCCTGCGCGTCAACGGTTCCGACCTGCGTTGCAAGCTGGTCGGCGAAGGCGGCAACCTGGGCTTCACCCAACGCGGCCGCATCGAATACGCGCTGGCCGGCGGACTGATCTACACCGACGCGATCGACAACTCGGCGGGCGTCGACTGCAGCGACCACGAAGTCAACATCAAGATCCTGCTGAACGACGCGATGAACGCCACGGGCATGTCGATCGATCAGCGCGACGTGTTGCTGGCATCGATGACCGACGAGGTCGGCGAACTGGTGCTGGACGACAACCGGGCCCAGACGTTGGCGCTCGCCATCGCTCGGCGTCAGGCACTGCCGATGGTCAACGTTCATGCCCGCTACCTGAACGCACTCGAGGCAGAAGGCTGGCTGAATCGCTCGCTCGAGTTTTTGCCCACCGACAAGCAGATCGCCGAACGTCAGGCCGCCGGGCTGGGCCTGACGACGCCCGAGTTCGCGGTGCTGTTGGCATACACCAAGACCACCAACATCGGCTTGATGGTCGACAGCACGCTGCCCGACGATCCGTACCTCGAACCCGATCTCGTCAAGTACTTCCCGAAGCCGTTGCAGCAGCAGTTCCCCCAGCAGATCCTGCGCCACCGGTTGCGTCGCGAGATCATCGCGACGCAGCTGGGCAATCAGATGGTCAACATCTCCGGACTCTCGTTCGATCATCGCGTCACCGAAGACACCGGCGTCGGTGTCGTCGAGACGACGCGTGCGTGGGCTGCCGCGCGTGATGTCTTCGACATGGCTGCGCTGTGGGATCAGATCGAGGGACTCGGTGCCGAGGTTCGCCTGGACGTTCAGATCGAGCTGTTCATGGAAGCGCGGCGCATGCTCGAACGCGGCGTGCTGTGGATCTTGCGTCACCGGCGCCCTCCGGTGGACATACGCGCGGTGGTCGGCCAGTTCTCAGGACCGATGCGCCGCCTGGCCGCCGGGCTGGACGACGTGATGTCGGGACGGATGCGCGAAACGATGTTCGCCATCGAAGCAAGCAGACTTGCGTCCGGTGTGCCCGAGCAGCTCGCGCAGCGATCGGCAATGTGGCCGCTGCTGCACACTTCGTTCGACGTCATCGAGCTGGCCGAGGCGCGCCACACCGATGCACCTTCGGTGGCGCGCATGTACTGGCAGGTCTTCGACGCCCTTGATGTCAGCTGGCTGTGGGAAGCCATCGGGGCGCTGCCACGTAGCAACCGCTGGCAGACGCAGGCCCGTTCGGCCCTGCGCGACGACCTGTTGATCGTGTTGGCCGACTTGACCGACGATTGCCTGTTGCTGGGTTCGCTCGACGAATGGATGGCCACCAACGAACGCGTGGTGGCGCGCACATCGGCGATGTTCACCGAGATCCGTCGCGCCGAGAGCTTCGACATCACCACCCTCACCGTGGCCCTGCGCCAGCTGCGCAACCTGGCACTCACCACGCAACGCAGCGGCGACTGAAGCCCGCTGGGTGTGGTGGCCCCGGCCGCAAACGGTCTGGCGGGTAGCGTGGGCCGAGCCATGAACGCTCCCCGTTTCCGTTTCGCACCCTCGCCCACAGGTTTCTTCCACGTCGGCGGAGCGCGCACCGCGCTGTACAACTGGGCGCTGGCACGCCAGCTGGGGGGCACGTTCGTGCTGCGCATCGAAGACACCGACGAGGCCCGCAACCGTCCCGAATGGACCGATGGCATCATCGACGCATTGGCGTGGATCGGAATCAGCAGCACCGACGCCGCATTCGAAGGTCCGTACTTCCAGAGCAACTACGCCGAGCAGCACGTGGCCGCCGCCCAGCAGCTGTTCCAGTCGGGCCATGCGTACTACTGCGACCTGACCAGCGAGCAGATCCAGGAACGCTCGAAGCTCACCGGCAAGTCCGGCTACGACGGATACTCCCGCGACCGTGGGCTAGGACCCGCTGCCGGCCGTGTCCTTCGCTTCCGTGTGCCCGAGGGCGCAACCGTCGTGCACGACACGGTGCGCGGCCAGGTCACCTTCGAGAACGCCGACATCGAGGATTTCGTGCTGTTGCGCGGCAACGGCTCGCCCATGTTCCTGCTGGCCAACGTGGTCGACGACATCGCCATGCGCATCAGCCACGTCATCCGCGCCGAAGAGCATCTGCCCAACACGCCCAAGCAACAGATGCTCTGGCTGGCCCTGGGGCAGGACCCGCCCGTATGGGCGCACGTGCCGGTGCTGGTGAACGAGCAACGCAAGAAGCTCTCAAAGCGCAGAGACAAGGTTGCCCTCGAGGGATATCGCGACGAGGGTTTCATGGCCGACGCGATGATCAACTACCTGATGACCTTGGGGTGGGCGCCGAAGGGCGACACCGAGATCGTGCCGTGGGCGCAGATGCAGGCCGACTTCCGGCTGGAAGACGTCACCCATTCCCCGGCGTTCTTCGACGTGAAGAAGCTGACTGCCTTCAACGGCGAGTACATCAGAGCCATGCCGACTGACGAGTTCATCGTTGCCTGCGAGCCGTGGCTGCAGCGGTGGCGCGCCGCACATCCCATGGTCGAGTGGCAGCAGTCGGTGTGGCGGGCGATGGCCGCCGAGGTGCAAACCCGTATCGGTCTGTTGGCCGAGGCGCCCGGCTACATCGACTTCCTGCTGTTCGCCGAGCCCGAGATGTCGGAAGGCGCAGTCGCCAAGGCAGCCGCCACGTTGGACGCCCGCGATGTGATGATCGAACTGATTGCCGCCTACGAAACGGTCGAGTGGCAGCGCGATCCGTTGAAGGACACGTTCGACCAGATCGTGCTGGCGCGTGACATGAAACCCGGAAAGGCCGGTACGCCGTTGCGGGTCGCGATCACGGGCCGCACCGTAGGCCCACCGATGTACGAGTCGCTCGTGCTACTGGGACGCGACGAGACCCTTCGGCGCATGCGCGCTTTTCTGGATGGCCCGCTGTCCACGTGAGCGACATCTGGGCCTCCACCGTGCCGGGCGGCCAGCCGCCGCCACAGCGGCCCGACCCGATCGACATCGACGCGGCCGAGTACGTCAGGGCCGAGCACTTCGCCGACGATCACACGCCGGTCGGAGGGGTGCCCGTGGCCCGTCCGCCGCGGCGATGGAGGCGACGCATCGTGTGGTCGGTGGTGGGTGTTGTGATGGCGGCGTTCACCTACTACGGCATCACGCTGTACCAAGTGCACTCGACGGGCCAGGGCGACCACGCAGGTCCGGCCGATGCCATCGTGGTGATGGGTGCCGCGCAATACGACGGCACGCCGTCGCCGCTTCTGCAGGCACGCCTGGACCATGTCGTCCAGCTGTGGGCCACGGGATACGCGCCATTGGTGGTCGTGACGGGTGGCAATCAGCCCGGCGACCGGTTCACCGAAGCCGCGGCATCGAAGGCCTATCTGGTCGACCACGGCCTGCCGCCCGCCGCCATCTTGGAAGAAGCCGTGGGCCACAGCTCGTACGACTCATTGGCGGGGGTGGCGACGATGTTGCACGATCTGGAGCTGAACCGCGTCGTGTTGGTCAGCGACCCGTTTCACTCGCTACGCATCCAGCTGACGGCGCGCGAGTTGGGTTTGGACGCAGTGGTGTCGCCCACGCGAACTAGTCCAGTGCAAGGCGGCGCGGCCGTACGACGCGAGATGAAGGAGGCGGCAGGTGTTGCTGTCGGACGCATCATCGGCTTCCGGCGGCTGCTCTCCATCACGGGCTGACGCGATCGCTTCAGGCGATCGATTTGGCGGAGGTGATCACTGACTGAGGCTGACGGCGTCACGCGGCGCGGACAGCTCCATGACCTCGGCGACCAACTGATACGACTCGATGCGGGCATCCGGCGAGTGCAGGTTGGTGGTGATCATCAGCTCGTCGGCGCCGGTGTCGGCCACCAGATCCAGCAGTCCCTGACGGACAGCGTCGGGGGTACCGATGACATGCGAGCCGGTCCACGAGCGAACCGTCTGCAGCTCCATCGGCGTGTAGTCGTAGGCCGCCGCCTCTTCGGGCGTCGGGTACACGTCGGGCCGGCCCTGGCGCAGCCGCAGAATGGCCAGCGCCCCCGAACCCGCCAACCATTGCGCCTCC
>JANNFQ010000271.1:0-1736 GCA_031380045.1 Acidimicrobiaceae bacterium | reverse complement strand
CCGACGCGGTTGATGTGATCGCTCGAGCGGACGAACTGATGGCTCATCGTGACGGCGCCTTCACCGCGCGGCGTCACCCACGCCTGCGCGACGGCGGCGTGCGGGGTGGCCAGCAACGACACGAGCACCGCCGCAGCGAGCGCGCCGTCGAGCGCTGAACGCGATCCCATGGTGGCCTCAGCGGGCGCCGGCGGCCCGCAGTTCCATCTTGTGATCGATCTCACTCAGCGCGTCGTTGCGATGCTGTCCCGGCAACTGGATGCGGCAGCTGCTGATGGCTTCGGCCGCCTTCTCGTCGGCCTTGTTGCCCTCGAAGATCACGGGCACGACGCCGGGACGCGACGGCGCGAGCGCCACCTGACGCAACACCTCGTCGGACTCCGCGATCCCGGTGAGCACCAGGTCGACCTTGCCCGCGGCCAGCGCCGTTCGCAGTTCGGCGAGCTGCGTCACGACGCTCGGTCGATGGCCGGCCCGCTTGAGCACGGCGGCCAGGTCGGCGACACGCGCCGGCACCGAGTTGCGGGGGCTGTAGAGCACGATCGTCGCGGGAAACGCGGCGGCGTAGCGGCCGTAGCGCATCGAGCGGCCGATGCGCAGGAACTTGTCGCCGCACGCCGACAGGTCGACGATCGAGACGCACGCTAAGCACGCGGTGAGCAGCAGGGTCAAGACAGGTCGCATGGCCACCTCTGACATCGGCACGAACGGTCGATGTGGCGCATCATAGCGCCGGCCCCCCGCCCGAGTCATGGGGAACTCATGGGGACGCGGTGGAATTGGCGGAAGGCCCCCAGGGCAGCAGCCGCCGGAGCCGCGCGCGCCAGCCGTCGTCGCGTTCGAAGCCGTCGAGGATGTGGATATCCCCGCGCAACCGCGCAATCGAGGTCAGCAGCCGGGTGCCGTCGGGCGACAGGCTGAAGCCGCGCAGCGGCGGCGTGGTCGGCGGCACGGGTCCCAAGTCGGGGTTCAGGATGCGCACGGCCTGGGTCACGACGTCGATGGACGCAAGTTGCAGACGGTTGTCGCCGCTCTGGCGAATGGCCAGCAGGCTCTTGCTGTCGCGCGCCCAGGTGTGCACGATCCACGGGTCGCGAGAGATCAGCCGCTGCTCCGGCCCCTCGGGCGACACCGCGTAGAGCCCGTCCTCCAGTTCGACGGTGATCCAGAGACCGTCGGGCGACCACTGCGGCTGCGTCAGGAAGTTGATGTTGGCGCGAAGCTCGGTGATCTCGCCATTCGCGCCAGGACGCGTCTTGCCCAGCCGCCAGACGGTATCGGTGCGAGCGGGCCCAGCCCCGCTGATATAGAGAAATGCCAGCCAGCTCCCATCCGGGGACCAGGTAGGGGCGTCCAGGTAGCCGGCAAACCGGCGCGGCACGACAGGTACGGCCGTCCCCCCAGCCAAGGGCTGCGCCCAGAGGCCGGCACCTTCGGTGTTCTCTCGGTTGAAGACGATACGTTGACCGTCGGGCGAGAGCGCCAGTCGCGAGAGCAGGAACGTCTCGTCTTGGAAGCTGCGGCGCGCCACCACCGGCACGTCCACCGTTCCGTCGACATCGGTCAGCCAGATCTCCGGAGATCCGCTGCGGTTGGTGACGTAGGCGAACTGCCGCCCGGTCGCCGACCACGCGGGGTCGGCGTCATCACTCGCATTCGGCCGGCGTACGATCATCGCCCCGCCATTCACCGGAACCTCGACGATGTCGTAGTGGCTGGCGTCGGCCACGAAGGCA
>JANNFQ010000240.1:0-2107 GCA_031380045.1 Acidimicrobiaceae bacterium | reverse complement strand
CAAAACCGGCTTTGTTGAACACGGCGGCGGTATACAGAATGCCAGGCCTGGGCACGAAGCGTTCTGCGATCTCGTCGATGCAGGCCATCTGCGGCGTCCACTTGGGGTGTGCGAACGAACCGATCGAGATCACCTTCGCGCCGGTCGCGCCGAGGGCCTCGAGCAGGCGAAGCTTGGCCTCGACGGGAATGGACGCACTTTCGATTTGCAGACCTTCGCGCATCGTGTCGTCGGTGATGGTGACGGACTGCGGCAATGATTCCATGTTGGCTGGCCTCGCAAAGATGATCCTGCGCTATTTTAGCGCCGCGCCATGGGTCCGGGTCCCGATCCTTGCCGAATGGGTCCGATTCGGGCCACCGCGGCCTTGCACGCGGATAGAATCCGGGCTGCTCACGTTTACAAGTGGACCGAATGACGCCGCCGCACACTCCCCAGGGTCTTGCATCGATCGATGCAATCACCGCCAGCCTCGCTTCGGTGGGCTACATCTCGACCCGCCCGATCTCGACCGCCGTCTATCTGGCCGTGATGCTGTCGCAAGCAGGTGCCAGCGTTGCGCTGGTCGACCTGGACCTGCGCAACCCACGAGTGCACACCATGCTGGACCTCGATCGGTCGCCGGGCGTGACCGACGCCCTTGACGAAGACCGCGACGACACCGGCGGCATCCCTGCGTTGTCGCGGCTGGACATCCTGGATCGCGATCCATCGGGCTCGATCATCCGTCCGTCGCTCGACGACGTCGACCGAGTGGTCGAGAGCGACGACGCGCTGGGGCTGCTGACGCTGGCCCCTGCCCCGCTGTTCCTGCCGATCGCCTACTACAGCGACCTGTCGGTCATCACCGCCGGCACCCCACCGCGCAGCGCCCTCGAGGTGCTCAGCCGCGTCCGCGTCCGCGAACTGATCCACGACTTGCGCGGGCTGTACGACATCATCATCCTCGTCTCACCGTCGGTATCCGTCGGCGGCGATGCGGCGGCCATTGCGCGCCACGCCGACGGTGCGGTCATGGTGGTGAAGGCCGGTTCCACGACACTTCCGCAGCTCGGCCAATCACTGGGCGCCATCGAGCACGCTGGCGCCCGAATTCTGGGCGTCGTCCTGACGGGTTCGGCCAGCTGAGCCGAGCGCACAGAACACTCACCCATTGGGGGGACGTTCACCCGAAGAGGTACGAACCAGTCGTAATCGCAGACCTGACTGCGGCGATCTCAAGAGGTGCTCGAGGCTGCCCGACTGTCCGTGACCGAACGCGACATCCATGTGGTCCCGCATCCCGACGGTTGGGCGGTGACGCGTGCGCGCGGCATGCGTACAGTCAACGTCTACCTCACGCGGCGGTTCGCCGTGGATGCCGCCGGCCATCTGGCCAAACGACTCCGCGTGGCCCTGTTCGTGCACGGCCACGATGGCCGCATCGACTTCTGGATCAACCATCCCGAGCGGCTCACCAGTTCGATCTTCCGCAGGTTGCGAGACCAGCGATCGGCACGCGACGTTCGTGATCCGACCGACGATGACGGGTCTGCCCCCGAGCTGCCATCCACCCGCCTGTTGCACCTGATGCTGCCCTACGACGCGTGGTGTGTTCGGGCCGCTCGTCGTGAGTCGATGAAGGCCCTCGAGGGTGTGTGCGCCCGGGCGCTGATCGACGAGATGACGATCGTGATCACCGAGCTCGTCCTGCAAGCGACCATCCAGCGTCGAGACGAATGCACACTGTTTATCGACCGGATCGGCGACGAGATCATGGTCGTCGTGCGAGGCGGTACGCAGGACGAAACCGGCTCGCAACCGCCCAGCGACGGCCGCAGCGTGTGGGCTCGGTTCGACCTGAAGCGTGGCACGGTCGCCGGCAACGATGTCAGCTGACGGTCCGGTGCCTCTCAAGGCATCGTCAAAATGCCACACACGCTGCAGTTTCACTGTGCGTGGCTGTCAGGCCGATGATGGCAAGGTCTTGGCAAGAGCACTTATCCGCCCCCACCTTTTGACGATCCTGAACGTGTCCGTCCTGTCACAGCAGTTGGCCGACGAACGCGGGCACTGTCGAGCAATCGGAGGAATCAGATGAGATCACACACGGTACGAGCAGTGGCAC
>JANNFQ010000227.1:0-15232 GCA_031380045.1 Acidimicrobiaceae bacterium | reverse complement strand
GAAACGAGGCACTCGCCGACCGCATCATGAAAGTCTGCTCTGTCCAGCGTCCCTCCCGCGAGGACACCTGTCCCGATCGGGCTAGCCGTGACGCCCACGCCCCCGAGCCCGCCCGCCGCGGCCAATCATCCCGCTCGTAGGAGTGTGCTGAGCGTCTCTGCGGCAGCCCGGTCCCATGCTGGCATCGACGCCGCATAAGCGTTCAGAGTTGTCGACGAGCGTGCATGACCGAGACGCGCCGACACGACCGGCAGAGCAACACCCGATGCCAGCAACTGTGTCGCCACGAAATGACGCAGATCATGCAAACGGAAGTGTTCGACACCAGCCTGATCCAACGCAACAGCGAACCGTTTCGTCACCCAGTTCGGCTTCCCCGACGCCATCACGTCCGCCGCCGAGAACAACGGACAACCCGCCACCGGCACTCCCCTGGCCGCCGCACGCTTCGAACACCGCTCCCAATGTGTTCGCAACAACTCGACTGTTTCGAGATCGAGATCAACACAGTTGGCGTTCTTCGTCTTGCGGTCCTGAAGCACCGGACCACCGGCAGCGTCGATCAACCCGCGCACCAGCCGGACCCTTCCATGAACCAGATCAACATCCGCCCATGACAGACCAAGAATCTCGCCACGCCGGGCGCCGGTGGTCGCGGCGAGACGCACGAACATCATCAACATCGGATCGGTCCGACGCAACGACTCAAGAATTTTCGCCACCACCGCAGGCTCCGGCACGACATGACAACGCTGACCAACATCGATACGCGTCGCGTGGGTCGCCGGGTTCGGCCAGATCCAATCCCAACGAACAGCCTGAGCCAACGCCGCATGCACGACACCACGTATCCGCCCCACCGTCGCAGCGGACAAAGATGTCCTGCCAAGCTCGCAAAGCATCTGATCAATCTGCGCTGTGGTGATCGCGCCCACCGGCACCCGACCAAGACGAGGACGGACATGATGACCAACAATCGATTTGGTCTAGCGCAACGTGCTTTTCGACCACCCAGGCTCCTTGGCAGCGATCCACGCCTCAAGCAACGTCGCGAATGATGCCTGAGCACCAAACGCTGGACCGGCTTGCGCCGAGGCGACCAACTCGCGCAGCGCCTTGGCCGCCTCCGATTTCGAAGCGCGCACGGTGCGTGTCCGGTAACGGACCTTGCCAGTCAACGCGTCAACGCCGGCGTAGGCACGCAACTCCCACGAACCAGGCGTCCTTTGTCGCATCGAACCAGCCGGTTGAATCGCTCGCCCACGCTTTCCCATATCAAAACATCGGGCAGGCGTCTGAACACCTTGAACGACGGCTCTCGGCACGGCGCCATGGGCACGAAATGGGCATCTCATGGGCACAAACCACCGAAAACGCCAAGACCCCGGCCAACATTGCGGCTGACCGGGGTCCTCGCTGAGCGGATGACGAGATTCGAACTCGCGACCCTCACCTTGGCAAGGTGATGCTCTACCAGCTGAGCCACATCCGCGTAATCGGGCGAAATGTTAGCAGCGCACTGCCCACATCGGACAACGGAGTTCGGTCTCTCAGGTGGCCTGATCGGGCGCGCGCAGGTCGATTCGCAGCACCAGTACGCCGTCTTCCAGCGCACCCGTGGCATCACCGATGATCGCAAAATCCATGAAATCCGTCTTGGCCTGCGTCAGAAACGCCTGGCGCTCTTCGCCGGCCACGGGGGGCAGTGGTCGTTTGCGAACGGCGGCCGCCCGCTCGCGGAACCGGCTCAACATCGCATCGACATCCAGTGCATCGGCCATTGCCACACCGTACCGCCAGGCAGCAGCGGTCAGTCCTGTGAGGCGGTGCGCTGCAACAACGGATCGATGACCAGCTCGTCGGACGCCTCGTCGTAGTGCTGATCGTCGTCGGCCACATCGACGTGGTCCAGCTCGGTCTCGACGTCGGCATCGTCGCCGACCTCACCTGCGGGCTCTACCGCCTCGACTTGTTCCGAAGAGGGCGCTTCCACTTGGTACATCGTGGCATCCGCATCGACCGTCCGGTGCGGCTCGGCCGCGATCGGCTGAACGTGCACCCCGTTCAATTCGATCTCGGCGATGAGCGGCGCATCGCCGTCGACTGAATCGTCAACAGACGCGCCGTCGCTCGAGAGCCAGCCGACCGACCCGGGCTCGGGTTTTGCAGCGGACGGGACCCCCTCGGGTGACGGACCCAGCGCTAGAGCCGGCTCGCGCAAGTCGTCAAAATTGCGGGGCAGGTCTCGGGCCAGAACCGACAGATCAATGGGGATCGGTGCGACCACGCCCTCGAGCTCGAACGAGTCCGCAGGACGGTGGAGGTCGATCATGCGCCTGCGTTCGGCATCGGTGGCCGTGCTCCACCGACGGTCACCCATCACTTCCAACGGCCCCAACGCCGGGGGCTCTGGCCGGGTGCCGCGCCACCACCATATGGTGAACAACAGCAACATCAACCCCAGAATCGCCAGCCCGCCTGCGGTCAAAAAGATCCTGAGCGACGCCTCGCTCTCGGTCAGTTCGTCTCCCAACGCAGCCGCAATGAGGGTGGAGGGCGTAGCCGCAATGAGGGTGGAGGGCACGCCGAGCATCGAACCATTCTCGCGCACCGCTGCCGTTACGCCGTGTTCACGACCGGTTTTCGTTGTACCGGCCGCGCGACCGGCCCAACGATGCGGCACACTCGGCGCATGGATTGGCTGTGGGCAGCGCTGGGAATCGCCGGCATGGGGCTGTTGGCCTGGCTGGGATTTCGGATCGAGCCACACTGGGTGTCGAAGGACGCACACCGATTCTTGTGCGCCGGCCAGCTCATGTCGCATCTGGGCGAACCGGTGGGGCGATGGCGCGAGACCCGTGTGATCATCAACTCCAGCGGCGATGCACAGGTCGATCAGAAGCGATTCCTGCGCCGCAACTCCAGCATGTGGTCGGTCAGCGCGGAATCGCCGGAACCTCCGCGTCGGCGTGTGGTGTTCCTGCTGCGAGGTCACACCGCCGACGGTCAATCGGCCATGTTGGCGTTGAAGTTGCCCACCAAAAGCCGGGCCATCGCGGTGTTGCGCCAGGCGATGGCAATGCGCCGCTGATCAGCTGATGCGGTCCAAGAATCGAGCGATCGGTTCGCCCACCTGATCGAAGTTGATCAAGAACGCATCGTGACCGTGTGGCGAGTCGATCTCGACGAATTCGCTCTTGGTGCCGTTCACGTCCAGCAGTTCGGCGATCTGGCGTTGCTGATACGACGGATACAGCATGTCGCTCCAGATGCCCATGGTCAGCGCCGGAACCCGCACACGCGCCATCGCCGACTTCAGACCGCCTCGGCCCCGGCCCACATCGTGCAGATCCATCGCCTTACCGATGATCAGGTAGCTGTTCGTATCGAAACGGCGGATGAGCTTGTCGCCATGATGGTCCAGGTATCGCTCGACCTCGAAGCGCTGCCACAGATCCAAGCGACCGTTCAGCTGATTGCCATCGGCTAGTTCGCGCCCGAAGCGATCGGTGAACACGTTGTCGCTGCGAAAGGTCACCTGGGCAACCATGCGCGCCACTGCCAACCCCTGTGCCGGGCCCTCGCCAGGGGCCGCGTCGTAGTAGTCGCCGCCCCGCCAGGCGGGGTCCAGTTGGATCGCCCGGCGACCGATGGCGCCCCACGCAATCTGCTGAGCCGTCGACTGTGCGCACGTGGCGATGGGCACGATCGAGCGAACCCGCTGCGGAAAGGTGATCGCCCATTCCAACACCTGCATACCGCCCATCGATCCGCCGATGACCGAATGCCACACATCGATGCCCAGATGGTTCGACAGCCGTGCTTGGGCACGAACCATGTCGCGAATGGTCACCACCGGGAAACGGCTGCCGTACGGCCGCCCGTCGCCGGGATGGGCCGAGGCGGGGCCGGTCGAGCCTTGGCACCCGCCCAACACGTTGGCGCATACGACGAACCATCGATCGGTGTCGAGCGCCTTGCCCGGCCCAATCACATCGTCCCACCAGCCCTCGCCCTGACCGCGGCCGACGGGGCCTCCAGCGTGGCTGTCGCCGGTCCAGGCGTGGCAGATCAAGATGGCGTTGCCGGCTCGATCGTCCAGCGTGCCCCAGGTCTCGTAGGCAACGACGACATCGGGCAGCGCCACACCGGTGTCCAGCGCGAACGGACGGTCGTGTGGGAACTGGAAGAACCGGCGATGGCCCGGTTCGTCACCAGGTTGCCACGCGCCGGTGACTGGCAGCGGCTGGGCCATGTCGGTCGATCCCTTCTCGTGTCGCAGCGCCTGGGCGCGTGTTGCGGGGCGGCGTCGCGAGCGGAAGCATCGTTGCCCGCCAAGCGGGCCACATCCCTGCCGACGAGCCAGGCTCGACAACAGGAAGGCACCGTGGGGCTTCCTCCCCGGTTGCCGGATCGCGACGGCGGGCCGCCGTGATCGCTCGTGATGCGTTGTGGCCCGAACACTATCGGTGCCGGTTGCCGCCGGCGCAGCATTTCCGTTCCGATGCGATGGCAGCGCAGAGGGCGTGCCGGTCAGTGACCGATGCCCTCGGTGCCGACGCCCAGTCGTTCGACCGCCAGGCCCTTCAGACGCTTGTAGTCGACCTTTCCGTTCGGTGCCCGCTGGATGGAGTCGACGACCAGGAGATGACGTGGCGCCTTGTACGCAGCAAGCGCGTGCTTGACGTGATCGGTCAGTTCGCCGAGGGTCGGTGCATCGACGCCGTCCTCGGTTTCGACCACCGCGCAGATGGTCTCGCCGAACCGGCTGTCGGGCAGGCCCACTGCCACCGCGTCTCGTACCGAGGGGTGTGTCTTCAGTGCTTCCTCGACCTCCTCAGGGAAGACCTTCTCGCCGCCTGTGTTGATGCACACCGAACCTCGACCCAACAGGTGCAAGCTGCCGTCGGCGTTCACCTCGGCGAAGTCGCCGGGCACGCTCCAACGACGACCCTCGAACGTGCGGAAGGTCTGCGCCGTCTTGGCCTCGTCCTTGTAGTAGCCGAGCGGGATGAAGCCGCCAACCGCCACCATGCCTTGTTCTCCTGAACCGGGTTCGACGCGGCGACCATCGTCGGTGAACACAGCGCTGCTGACGCCCAAGGCGAACTTGGCCGTCTTCTCCGCAGCGCCCGTGCCCGACACCGAGCCGCCCAGGCCGACGGCCTCGGACGAGCCGTACGAATCGAACAGGATCATGCCCGGGATGTGTCGCAGCAGGCCTTCCTTGTTCTCCTGGCTCCACATGACGCCCGACGACGAGATCATCGCGATGCTGGACAGGTCGTAGCGACCTGGGTCTTCGTCCAGATGGTCCAGCATGGGGCCGGCGAAGGCTTGGCCGACGATGACAACGCTGGTGACTTTCAGCCGCTCGACAGTCTGGAACAACTCGTGCACGTCGAACTTCCGGTTCTCGAGCGTGACGACGGCTCCGCCCACAACCATCGCGATCAAGGCCGAGAACTGACCGGTGCCGTGCATCAGCGGGCATGCCACCAACATGACCGGGGCCTGCGGCACGGAGAGATCGATGCGACTGCCGAGCTCGTCCGCGCTGATGCCGGGCGGCGTTCCGGTCAGCGCGCTGCCACCGGCACCCAGCACGTTGAACAGATCATCCGATCGCCACATGACCCCCTTCGGCATACCAGTGGTGCCACCGGTGTACAGCAACAGCAGGTCGTTGCCGCTGCGCGGCCAGTCGATAGCCGGCACGTCGGCTCCACCGCTGACCACCGTCTCGTACGACGATGCCCACGACGGGCCGGCACCCGTCTCGTCGGCAACGACATACCACCGCTTCACCTTGCCAAGGCGACTGCGGATGCCATCCAGCAACTCGGTGAAGCACGCGTGGAACACCACGACTTCGGCGTCGGCGTTGTCGAACAGGTAGATGATCTCTTCAGGCCCGTAGCGATAGTTGGTGTTGACGGGAACCATCGACACCTTGAACGCGGCGACCATCGTCTCGATGTACTCAGGCCCGTTGTACAAGTAGCAGGCGACCTTCGCCTGGTGGCCCAGACCTGCGGCGACGAAATCGGCCGCGAGTGCGTTGGCCCGTCGATCGAACTGACTCCACGTGATGATCCGATCGCCTTGGATCTGACACGCCCGGTCTGGTGCGTTGCGGGCGACCGCCTCGAACACGTCGGCGAAGTTCCAATCGGTGGCGGTGGTCGTGCTGTCGGTCATGGTTCCCCCGGTTGCTGACTTGACACCGACCGTATCGAACCGCTCGGGTCGATGCGGAAGCGGCGAGGACTTCAGCCCGGGCCGCCCATCGGTTGTGGCTGCGAGCTGCCGCTTGAACTGACGCACAACACAGCCTGACTGCCCCGTCGATCAGCTCGGCTGACCCGTCAGCGAGTAGACGGCGACACCCATCGGGGTACAAGCTCGGACCCATGGCAGTCTGCTACCTCACCCCGAAGGCGAGTGTCGCCGCGCTGGGCGATCGCGGCCACGGCTCGATCGTCACCGAATCGATCCGCGCCGGCGAGACGATCGCCGCATTCGGCGGCCGGTGCATCACCCGTGACGAACTGGAACTGCTCGGACCGAGCCAGCAGAAGCGGTCGATCCAGATCGATGACACGCTGTTCCTGGCCGGCGCACCCGAACCCGAGCCGGCCGATTTCATCAACCACAGCTGTCACCCGAACTGCGGCATGCGCGGCAGTGTCGTGGTCGTCGCATTGCGCGACATCGGCGTGGGCGAACAGCTGACCTATGACTTTGCGATGAGCGATGGCTGCGACTACGACGAGTTCGAGTGTGCGTGCGGCTCCAGCCTGTGCCGCGGCACAGTCACCGGCCACGACTGGATGCTGCCCGAACTGCAGCTTCGATATCGCGGGCACTTCAGTCCGTATCTCAGCAAGCGCATCGCCGATCTGGTGTCGATCGGTGCCGAAAGGCGCGTCTTCGCGCTGTAGTACAACGTTCTGCACCCGGTCCCGCTGACACCGGCGGGCGTGGCAGGCGCCCGCCGGATGCCAGCTACCATCGGCCGGCATGCGCGTGCTCGTGGTTGGTTCCGGCGGAGTCGGGGCCGCATTCGCGTCCATCGCTGCCCGGCGTGAAGTCTTCGAGCAGATCGTCGTCGCCGACATCGATGGCGATCGCGCAGCGCGTGCTGCCGCCAAGGCTGGATCGGCATGTGTCACGTCCACCCGCGTCGATGCGTCAGACGCCGCCGACATCGTCGAATTGGCGCGCACTGCCCGCGCCGACCTGATCGTCAATGCCTGTGATCCGCGGCTGAACCCGCCCATCTTCGACGCCGCCTTCGAAGCCGGATGCCACTACCTGGACATGGCCATGCACATGTCGGTGCCCCACCCCACTGACCCGTATCACCAGACCGGGGTGATCTTGGGTGAGGCGCAGTTCGCCGTCAGCGACCAGTGGCTCGAGCGCGGTCAGCTGGCACTGGTGGGCATGGGCGTCGAGCCGGGCTTCTCGGACGTGGCAGCGCGGTACGCGGCCGACCACATGTTCAGCCGTATCGACGAGATCGGCGTGCGCGATGGCAGCGATCTGGTGATCGAAGGGTTCGCCTTTGCCCCCACCTTCTCGATCTGGACCACCATCGAAGAGTGCCTGAACCCACCGATCGTGTACGAGCGCGATCGCGGGTGGTTCACGACTGAACCGTTCAGCGAACCCGAGACCTTCGTCTTCCCCGAAGGCATCGGCCCGCTGGGCTGCGTGAACGTCGAGCACGAAGAAGTCATCCTGATGCCACGATGGATCGACGTGGGTCGAGTGACGTTCAAGTACGGCCTGGGCGACGAGTTCCTCGAGATCCTCAGAACGCTGCGCAAGCTGGGTCTGGACAGCACCCGACCTGTCATGGTGCGCGGTGTCGAAGTGTCGCCCCGAGATGTCGTTGCTGCGGTGCTGCCGAACCCGGCCGAGTTGGGCGACCGCATGAAGGGCCGGACGTGCGGTGGATCGTTGGTGCGTGGTGTGGGTCTTGACGGTCTGCCGCGCGAGACGTACCTGTATCAGATCGTCGATAACGAGTGGACGATGCGCGAGTTCGGCCATCAGGCTGTGGTGTGGCAGACCGCAGTACATCCGGTCGTGGCAGCTGAGTTGATCGCCGAGGGAGTGTGGAAGGACGCTGGCGTCAGGGGACCCGAAGCGTTCTCGGCCGACCCGTTCTTCGAACTGCTGGTGGAACACCGAGCACCGCACGCGGTGCAGGAACGAACGCCCACGCAACCCGCATGACGGCAGCGAAGCCACAACGGCGGTTGTCGAAGCGAGACGTCGAGACGCTGTTGGGCACCTACGACCACGACCCCGTCGCAGCGCTTGAAACAGCGCTCCGTCTTTTGTCCGATCGCCCAGACGCCCATTTCGACGAGTTGTTGCAGCACCTCGCCGACCGGGGCCGGCTGACCCCTACCCGGATGGCGGGCCTGGTGCGACGAGAGGTGGATGTACTCGATGCACTGGCGGCCGAACTCAACGAAACCAGGACCCTCCCCTCAGGGCCGGGCGCGTCCCTCATAGGCTGACCAGTCGTGGACAGACGGACGTTGTTGAAGCGGCTGGGCATCGGCGGTGCCGGCGTGCTGGGCACGTCGCTGCCTGCCGGCTCGTACTTCGCCGGCGTCCACAACGGCGAGTACCGGCTGACCGGCAACTTCTCGGCCAGCGTCAGCGCCGGCGAACGCCTGGGCCACGTGAACATGTGGTGGAGCGTGGACGCCGATTCGAAGGTGATCGCGCTGACCTTCGACGACGGGCCTACGACCCAGTTCACCGGCCAAGTGCTGGACATCCTGGCCCGTCACGACGTGCCGGCCACCTTCTTCCTGATCGGAGAACAGGTTCGCCGCCATCCAGACCTCGTCCGCAGGATCATCGAGGACGGTCATCTGGTTGCCAATCACACCTACGACCACTTCAGCGCGGCGGTTCAGTCGCCGTCCGACGTGCAGCGCACCGTGGAACGCGGCGCCAACGCCATCGCCAGCATCAGCGGCGAACGTCCACGATGGTTCCGACCCGTGAAGGGACACATCACCGGAGCGCTGATGCAGGCCGTCGCCGACGCCGGCCACGAGATGCTGATGTGGTCGGTCAGTCGCGGCGACGAAGCCGCTGAAGACGACATGGCGGCCGTGCGCCAGCACTACATCGACAGCATTCACGAGGGCGCTGTCGTGATCTTCCACGATGGCATCGGGCGCTCGGCCTTCGAGCTGACCGGCCCCGACGATCACCTGATGACGGCCCGACGCACAGAGATCACGGCTCTTCCGGCCGTGATCGACCGCTATCTGGCCGACGGCTACACGTTTCGGTCGGCCAGCGAACTGGTCGACCGGGCACTGCTGCAGCCCCCCGACCAGACCTGACCGGTCCCCCACCCACCCACTCGCACCGACCCATCAGCGTGTGCACACTTCAAACCCGGCGGTGGGTGGCGAGTGTTCACACGCCGATTTCGGGAGCGGGCACTCGGCGATCGGGCCGCAGCGCCGTTTCGGTCCGCCAAACGGCGGTACACGACACGTTCACGGACTGGAACGGATTTGGGACGGGCGGCTCAGGCGCAGGGACCGAGGCGCTCGGGGTCAGGCGGGGGTACCGATGACGGGTTGAGCGGCGACCACTCGACGGTCGAACCCGGGCTCGGTGGGCAGGAAACCGTTGCGGTCGGGCCACAGCAACTGCACCAACGGTTGCGGTACGCCGCAGTACCAGGCCGTGGCCACCTCGAACAACGCGGCCCACTCGGCCAGATCAACGGGTGCGAACACGCAGCGCAGGTCGTTGTCGAACAGCCCGACCAGTTCGACGCCGATGGGGATCTCGGTGCCGCCACGCAACAGGTCGGCGACCAGATCGATCAACCCGCGAATGGCAACCGGCGTCAAGCCGAACACCACGATGTCGGGGAAGGAGAATGCCGAGCCGAACCCGATGGTGTACGCGTAGGGCGGCACCGGTGGATCGACATCGATCTGTGCGGCAACCGGCTCGAGCGCCCACCCGGCCGTCTCGATCATCCACTCGATCTTCTCGGCGTGCGGGATGTGGAAGTCGGGCAGGTCTTGGGTCATGGCGGCGGCATCACGGATCACGGGCGGCGACGCGGTGCCGCACCGCAGCCGACAGTAGCGTCACCGGCATGGCCAGCACTCGCACGCCCGCCGACGAGTTGCCGCAACACATCGGCCGCCTGGATCGCGAGGGCTACACGATCATCGTCGATGCGTTCGACGCGGCGCTGGCGCGCGAGCTGCTCGACGACATCCAGCGCCTGGAACGCGAGCTGACCATCGGCACGGGCCAGAACGGGTTCGAGGGGCATGCCACCACTCGCGTCTACAACCTGTTGGCACGCGGCGCTGTGTATCAGCAGATACCCGTGCACCCGACGGTACTGGCCGTGATGCATCACGTGCTGGGCGATGGATGCCTGATCAGCAGTCTGTCCAGCATTGCCATCGGCCCCGGCGAGATCGCCCAACCGATCCATGCCGACGACCAGATCATGCCCTTGGAAAAGCCACATGTGGCCACCGTGGCCAACAGCATGTGGGCACTGACCGACTTCACCGAACCCAACGGCGCCACGCGCATCATTCCCGGCAGCCACACCGCTGCCACCTCACCCGTGTACGGACAGCACTACCCCAGCATCCCGGCCGAGATGACGGCCGGAAGCATCCTCGTGTGGCACGGGTCGTTGTGGCATGGCGGCGGGGCCAACACCACCGATGCGAAGCGGGTGGGCATCGCCATGAACTACTGCGCAGGCTGGGTGCGCCAGCAAGAGAACCAGCAGCTGGGCATCCCGCTGGACACGGTTCGCAGCTTCTCGCCCGAACTGCAGGACCTGTGCGGCTTCAGCGTGTTCCGCGGCCTCATCGGGCACATCGACAAGCAGTCACCCGCACAGCGACTGCTCGACCCCGATCGTGCCCATCAGATGTTGTGGGAGCGCACCTGACCGCTACCGTCCATTGCGGATGTACCGGTTCGTCTTCAAACCCAAGTGGCTGCTGTTCCACCTGCTGATTGCGACGCTGGTCGTGGTCATGGTCAACCTGGCCTTCTGGCAGCTGCATCGCTTGCAGGACAAGCGCGAGTTCAACGCCGAGGTGCGCGCCCGATCGTCAATGCCGCTGGCACCCTTCGATCAGGTCGTGACCGATCAGATCACCACCGTGGATGATTCCGACCAGGTCGAGTGGCGTCCCGTTGAAGTCACCGGTACATACCTGGGCGATGAGCAGGTCATCGTCATCAACAAGTCGCAGGCCGGCGCGGCCGGGCAGAACGTGGTCACACCGCTGCAGTTGGCCGATGGCGAACTGGTACTGGTGAACCGAGGGTTCGTGCCCGACACCGACCCGATACCGGCCGCGCCAACCGGACTCGTCACCATCACGGGTCGGCTGAAGGGGACCGAGAAGCGAAGCTTCGGCGGCCTGACCGATCCGGCCGACGGCGAGCTGACCGAGTTGCATCGCTTGGACATCGCTCGCGTGTCCGAGCAATTGCCAGGCCCTGTCGCGCCGGTCTACGTCGAGTTGCTGACCAGCAATCCATCGGCGCCGAACGATCCGATTCCGCTGCCCGATCCCGAGCTCGACGAGGGTCCGCACCTGTCGTACATGATGCAGTGGTTCATCTTCTCGATCAGTGCGATCGTCGGATGGGTGCTGGCCATTCGCCGCAGCGCGCGGCGTCGCGTCATCGCAACAGCCGCGCCAGCCCCTTGGGATTCCCCGCAACCAAGCGTCGACGAACCGACCACGGCACCGCGCTGAACACCGCCGACATCACCCTGGCCACCTCGGCGGGCTTCGTGTCGACACGCAGGTAGGCCGACCACCAATCGGTCGGCATCTCGAAGAAGGCGTCGAAGAACGCCTGCACCTCGTGCGCGCCCAGGCGCAACAGCGCTGCCTGGCCGAAGTCGTGCAGTGCCCGAGCGCGACGGGCATCGGCTGGCCAGACGGCGTCCCACACCGACTGTGCGCCTGCGGCGGGGCTATCGCCATTGCCGAGCGCCATGTGCAGCGCAGCGGCGACCCGTGGCGCGGCCTGCAGCGATGCGGTCAGGGAGTAGCCGGTGGCGGGATGGATGTATCCGCCTGCGGCTCCGAAACCGACCGTTGGCTGCGAACGAGCGGGAACCCCTGGCCACATCGGGATGACGACGTGCTCGACGTGTTCGGCCTGGTCGGTCAGGTCGCGCCCCAGGCGAGCGGCCAGGCGCCGGCGGAGCTCGTCGACCGGCATCGGTCGACGCCGCGCCAACGATGTCTCTTCGACCAACCACCGACCGCTGCCCAACTGGACCAGATACAAGAATGTCGGCTCGGCACGTGCGTCTGGCGATGGTGCCCGCCAGTCCATGAGCACTGCTGCATCGCCGCCTACATTTGGCCTGCCGTCCAACACCAAACCGTACGCACTTTGGAACGACGGGCCGGCACCGGATCGTCGCGCCAACAGGTGCGCCGTCGGTCCTGTTGCATCGACGACGAACCGCGCTGCGATGCGGTCGTCATCGACCAGCACGACCGACCCGTCGACGTGATGCTGGACACCGCGCACCTGCGCGACCAGCCGTGGTGACGTATCGAATCGAGCCTCGAGGTGTTGGTTGTCGAAGACCAGATACTGCCGCTGAAGGCGACGGCGCGGCGGGGTGCCGACCACATCGATGTCCATGATCGCGCCCGCACTGACGTGATGCGCGGCGACCTCGTCGGCCCACGCGCCATACGTGGCCGACCATGGCTGACCCGCACCAACGACGACCGCGTCGACGCCGGCCGCGACGCACTCTGCACCCAACGCCCGACCGGCGGGCCCGTCGCCGACGATGACGACATCGTGGTCGGTGTGGTTCGTGTCGCGGGGACTCATGAACCGCCGGCAACCCCGGCTTCGATGCGCGCCATCCGTTGGAACTGCTCGACGACGTTGGGCGAGGTGTGCAGCGGATCGAGTGTGCGGTACACGGTCTCGACGTTGACAGCGATACGGCCGAACTCGCCCAACCGTGAGAAGTCGGGGCGCGCACCAATCTGGCGAGCGATCTCTCGTGCCGCATCCCATGCATCGATGCCCGCCTGCTGGCGTTGCGTGGCCTCTTCTTGCACGAACACCAGGTAGTCGCGCACCTCGGCGACGCCCTGCTTGTCGGTGACCGGGCCGTGGCCGGGCACCACAGTGTCGACGTCCATGCCCAGCATCAGATCGCACACCGCGATCCAGTTGCTCAACGGTCCGGCCCACACGATGGGAGTGCCACCGACGAACAGGATGTCGCCGGTGAACACGGTGGCCGCGTCTGGAACATGCGCGATGGTGTCGCCCCGCGTGTGCGCTGGGCCAACCTCGATCAGTTCAACCAGGCGGCCACCCACCTCGACATCCAAACGACGTTCGAACGTACGGGTGGGCATGCGCACTTCGATGCCGTCGAACTGGAAGGCGCCGAAGAACGACCGGAACAAAGCGCCGACCTCGCCGGGTGCCGCGTTCAACGCAGCCAGCATGGACGGCGGCACCTCTGTCATCTCGTGCGCGGTGGCCACCGAGCTGATGATCTCGGCTTGATCCAGCAACTGGTTGCCATAGCAGTGGTCGCCGTTGGCGTGGGTGTTGACCAATGTGACGATGGGCGCGGCGCGAGTGTGGTCGGCCATCGCCTGCAGCATCCGCGCCGTCAGCGGCAGGTCGAACAGCGTGTCGACCAACAGCGACGCGCCATCGCCGACGACCAAACCGGCGTTGCTCCAGCCCCAACCACCGTCGGGTTGCAGGTATGCATGGCACCGATCGGCAACCTCGTGCAAACCCCGTTCGTACGTCGTTGCGGCCATCTCGCTCACCCTCTCAGCCTGCTCGTGCGAAATGCACTGCCCCATTGAACCATTCGCAGCGCGACCACGGCCCCTCCTATGAGTTCACAAGAACTTGGTGCCGAGCAGAGTTTGTACGCTCGTGAACATGCGCCAACTCAGCGGCATCGATGTGAGCTTCCTCAACATGGAGACGGCCAGCACGTTCGGTCATGTTGCGTCGCTCAACATCTACGATCCCACCGGCGTTCCGGGCGGTGCCGGCCTGGACGTGACGAAGCGGATGATTCTCGAGCGAATCGACCAACTGGCGCCGTTCCGCCGTCGGCTGGTGGAGGTGCCGCTGGGATTGGATCTTCCGTACTGGATCGAAGACCCCGACTTCGACATCGACTTCCATGTACGCCACCACGCCGTGCCGCCGCCCGGCAATCCCGAACAGCTCAGTGAGGTGATCAGCCGCATCGTCGCCAGGCCATTGGACCGCGGTCGCCCGCTGTGGGAGTTGTACGTCATCGAGGGTGTCGACGAAGGACGCCTGATCGCGCAGCTGACCAAGGTGCACCACGCCACCATCGATGGCGCCGCCGGGGCATCGATGCTTGCTGCCATCTTGGACACCGACCCCGATGTTCGACCCGTCGGCGAGCCCGCAACATGGGTGCCCGATCGGGTGCCGACCGATGAAGAGATGCTGCGCATCACGATGCGCGAGTACATGCGCCGGCCCGAGAAGTTCGTTCGGCTCAGCATCCGGGCGATGCGCGAGTTGGCGGCCGCGACCCAGTCGGGCGGATTGCGCGCGCTGGCCGACGTGGCCGCCCAACCGATGCCCGGCCCGGTCGGCAAGCTGATGCGCAATCGTCTTCGCTCGCAGTACGGCGAGCTGGTCGATCGACCGCCGGCGCTGCCGCCCACTCAGGCGCCGCACACGCCGTGGAACAAGCCGATCTCGCCTCACCGCCGGTTCGCCTACACCACGGTGTCGTTGGACGACGCCAAGAAGATCCGCCGGCAGTTCGGCTGTACGTTCAACGATGTGGTGATGGCGCTGTGCAGCGGCACGTTGCGCACCTACTTGGACAAGCACGATGTGCTGCCTGACGACAGTTTGATCGCGATGGTGCCCGTCAGCGTGCGCAGCGGCAACGAGACCGACGCCTACCAGAACCGTGTGTCAGCACTGCTGGCCGACCTGGCGACCAACGAACCCGACCCGGTCAGGCGGCTGGCTCGCGTGCAACAGAGCATGACCGCGGCGAAGACCAACTTCGCGGCGATTCCGGCCGAGACGCTGCAGGACTTCACCCAGTTCGCGCCGCCAGCGGTGGCGGCGCGGGCCATGCGCATGTACAGCAGGCTGCGCATCGCCGACC
>JANNFQ010000078.1:0-10084 GCA_031380045.1 Acidimicrobiaceae bacterium | reverse complement strand
CTTGCGGGTCTTCTCCTTGCGAGCGTTCTTGGCCAGCTGTTCAAGACGTTGCTGACGGTTGGCCTTTTGACGTTCACGCTTGGTAGTGCCCACGAGGACCGCAGGATAGCGGTCTGTTCGTTGGCACCGTCGTGCGGGCGGGCGGTAGGCCCCGGGCGGAACGGCCCCGCTCGACCCCCGGCTCACCGACGCCCCGCTGGCATCAGGTAGGGCTTCACCAGGCATGGAGCCGCAACAAGTGCTCAAGTCGCGCGCTCGGAGTGCCGAATCCAAAGCGTCGGACTTTCTCCGATCGCAAACCCCCGGTAGGCGGATCCAACGCAATGACAACAGGCGACAGACTGATCGGCCGCGGCGTCGCGCTGGTGGGCCTCGCCTTCGGTGCGGCCTACGTGGGTTGGCGAATCGTCGCCACGCTGGCCGGCGCCCCGGTGTGGCTGGCAGTGGTCACGCTGCTGGTCGAGATCGTCGGCTTCGTCGCGGTCACTTCGCTGGTGTGGGCGCTGTGGCGGTCGCCAGAAGTACGTTCGCCCCGCCGCGCGCCGGCCGACATGCCGTTGGACGTTGATGTGTTGATCCGCTGTTCTGGCCAGGACACCGAGTCGTTGCGCGCCACGCTGCTGGCCTCACAGCAACTCGGTTCGGTGTACGTGCTGGACCTGGGCGCACGTCCCGAGATCGCCGCCCTGGCGCTGGAGGCCGATGCGGTCTACATCGCCACCGACTCCGAAGATCTCGATGGGCTGGGCCAGTCGCTGCATGCGCTGGCGGCACCCACGGTCCTGATGCTGGAGGCCGGCGACGTGCCGCGCCCCGACATCGTCGACAGGTTGGCCCCGTGGCTGGATGAGCCCGACGTGGCCGTGGTGCAGGGACGCGCCGTATCGGTGCAGAACGACTCGGCCGAGCACGACGCCGGCGGACGTCACGACAAAGACTTCGAACGCCGCGCCCTGGTGCCGTCGCTCGGCGCACGAGGCATGGGCGCGTACACCGGCTCGGGCGCATTGATCCGCCGGTCGGCGCTGATCGGTCTGCCGATCGGGCACGCCACGCGCCCCATGGTGCAAGCCGAGATCACCCTGGGCCTGATGCGGCAGGGCTGGCGCATCGCCGCGCCGGGTGGCGACCCGGTCGTGGCGGTTGCATCGCAGACGCAACCCGATGTGGTCGAGTCGATGCACGCATGTGAGGCCAGTGGTGCATTGCATCTGCTGGGCGGACCCGATGGTGCGTTGCGCATCAACTCGCTGAGCGTGCGTCAGCGCCTGGCACTGTTGGCGATGGCGTCCCGACCGTTGGCAGGTGTTCGTCGCAGTGTGGTCATCCTGATCCTGCTGGCGTCGCTGCTGTCTGGTTCGTTGCCCTTCACACCATCGGTGTTCGGTCTGGTTGCACTGTGGGCGCCATGGTTCGGGCTGTCGTCACTGGGCCTGTGGGTGTTGTCGGATGGATCGTTGCGACCCGGCGATCGCCTGCGCTCGTCGATGCGCCTGTTGGGTGCCTCGTGGCGGGGTGTGATGGCGCCGAACGGACGGCCCGAGGATCCGCAGTACGCGGTGGCCGGGGCCTTCGGCGTGCATCACGGTGTCGCCTCGGCCGCCGCCGTGGCCGCGATCAGCGTGGTCGTCGGTCTCCGTGGTGTCAGCGACCGGCTGACCCACACCCTGCAGCCGTTGCCCATCGATCAGACGGCCGGCCTGTTGGTCGTGGTTCTGTGGTCGCTCGGTGGCGGCCTGGATGCACTGCGCCTGTTGGCTCGCCGGGCGCAGACCCGGCGCGCAACTCGCGTCGCCTCGTCGCTGCCCAGTACGTTCGCCGACCGCGCCGCCCTCGTCGTCGATCTGACGCCGCATGGCGCCGGCGTCATCTCCGAGGCAGAACTGGCGATCGGCGCCCACGACGAACTGAACCTGGTGCTGCCGACGGCGACGGGTGTCGTTTCGGCGACCGTGCCGATCATGGTGCGCAACGCGCGCGCCGACTTCAGTGGCGAGCGCCGCTACGGCGTCGAGTTCGGTTCGGTGCCCACATACGTCGCCGATGCCCTGGCCGAGTACTGCGTGGTGCAACCGGCCGTGGAGTTGATGGGTGGTGTGGAGTTGATGGGTGGTGCGGTGGCCGACGTAGGTCAGGCCGACGCTCGGCCAGTGGTGGTGCCGGACGACCGGGCGATGTTGCCGCGGCGGATCGGTCTGCGGGTGGCCGCATTGGTGGCGGTGGCCGGGGCGATGGCCAGTTCCGTTCCTACTTCGGTTCAGGCTGCCGCAGATTCGTCGTCCGTGTTCAATGGCCGAGTCGTGGTGGTAAGCGAAGTCATCGACGAAGCTGCGATGGCAGCACCCCTCGTTGCTCCCGCCGACACCTCGCTTGGCACCGTCGCATCGGTCGACAGCCAGCAGGCCCAGTTTTCGTCGGATCAACCCGCCACCGACGATTCGGTCGACATTGTGGTCGTCGACTCGATCGCAGCAGTGGCCGAACCTGCCGTGCCCGGCGGCGGCGGGCCCGAAGGCGCACTGGTGACGGTGCTGTGCGCGGTCGACGATGGTGCCGACGATCTGTGGGGCACGTCCGACGACGTGTTCAACGGGCCCGTCTCGGCAGTGGTCGACGCAGACGGCAGGTATGCCATCGCGTCCAGCGGAGACGCCTGTTGGATCAGCGTGGCGCCACCCGTGGGGTACATGGTGCCCGGCGAAACCTCGAACCTCGAGTCGCCCGCCACGCCCCAGGTGCTGGACCTCTCGTCCAGCACCATTGCGCCGATCGAGATCGTGGAAACGCAGCGCACCGGCCTGTCCATCGGGCCAGCGCGCGTGGACGATGTGGTGTGGGCCGATGATGATTCCGACGGCGTGCTGGATGCCGACGAGGCGTTCGTCGCGGGGGTGACCGTCACGCTGTTCGCATCGAGCGGCGCCGCGTTCGCCAGTGGCGTGACCTCATCCGACGGACGATTCGCGTTCACCAACTTGCCAGAGGGTGACTATCGCCTCGGCGTGTCGAACCTGCCGGTCGGGTGGGTGGCATCGGGCGTGCTGGGAATGACCGCATCGTTCTCGGTCACGGCAGACTCGCCGCCCAATCTGGCGGTCGGCCTGCGGCCGGCCAGCAAGGTGGTGCCGGCATCAGACGACCAGGCATCGGGCGGTGCGCCGGGAACTGGGCCCGAACAACGACGGCTGCTGCCGCGGCCCGACGCCGATCAACTGGCGGCAACGCCCGCCGACGGCTCGATGGCCGCCGCACTGGCAGTGGTCTTGCTGGCCGCCCTGATGGGCATGTCGGTTGTGGCCGGTTCGGTGCGACCAGGTCGAGGCACGACGATCACTCGTCGTCTCCAGACTTCGCAATGAGATAGCCGATTGCTCGTTCGGCAGTGGGGAAGCGGTGCGCGAGTCGCCAGAAGTCGGCGCCGTGACCGGCGACCTCCAGATGGGCGAGCTCGTGGACGATGATGTAGTCGACTACCCAATCGGGGAACGGCGCCAAGCGGTCGGAGATGCGGATCGTGGCGGTCGACGGCGTGCACGACCCCCAGCGGGTGGTCATGTCGGTGGCCCAGCGAATGTCCTTCGGTCGCGGCAGGTCGAATCGTCGGGCCAACGTGACCGCCCGCTGGGGCAGATCGATCCGATCGGTCGACATCTTGCGCAGGAAACGGCGGCCCATCTCGTCGACCCAATGCGACTCTTCGGCGACGCTCATCCACGATGGGATCGCCAACCGCAGCGTGTCGCCGACCAGTTGCGCGCCCACCGACCGCCGGCGCTTCGCCGACCGCGTCACGAGCACTGTGAACGGCAACTGCGCGAACGGGGCCACCGCGACGTCGGTCAGCTCACCGCCCGGCTGGCGTTCACCGCGCTGGTGCTCACCGCGCTGGCGCGGCTTCGGCTTCGGCTTCGGCCCATCAGCCGGGTCGGGCTCGAAGCCCGGCAGGTGCACGTCCAGGCGCTTCACAGCACGTCGGTTGCCGGACGCGTGTGGTCGATGAGCGCCACCAGATCGCCGGCGCGCACCCGGTCGTCGCCACCCACCTCGAACCAACTGCCGGCCAGGTTGGGCAGACGTGCATCGGGCGCGCCCAGCAGGCGGCGCGCAGCGCGGATGACACCACCATGACTGACCACCAGCACCTCGCCACTTCGGTGGTGCCCGGCGATGTGCTGCAACGCCTGGACCATGCGCGCAGCAGCCTCGTCGTAGGGTTCGAACCCCTCGGGGCGTCGCCGTTCGGCCAGGAATCCGGGCCAACCCGCTTCGACCTCGCCTTGGGTCAACCCCTCCCACGGGCCGACGTCGGTCTCGCCCAGCCGAGCATCGACCAGGACCGGACCGATGCCGATGATCTCGGCGATGATCATCGCGGTCAGCTGGGCGCGTTGCAGATCGCTGGCCCAGATGCCGTCGAACGTGCCCAGGGTCAGCGCCGCCTCGGCCGCCTGCCGGCGCCCCGCCTCGTCCAGTGCCACGTCGGCGCGTCCTTGCCAGCGTCCAGCGGCGTTCCACTCGCTCTGCCCATGGCGCACGACCAACAGCCTGGTGGCGTCGGGCCGGCTGGGGTTCTCCTTGGGCCGCGATGTCACCGGCAACGGTCAACCTTCGCAGTCACCGCAGGCCCGTCCGTGTGCATCGCGGGGCCGTCCGTCTGCATCGCTGAAAGGGTATCGCCGACAGATCGACCCGATGAAGGCACACCTGCACGCGGCGCCCCCGAGTACGCTCGGGGCGTGGCAGTCCTCCGTTTGTTCGCTTCAGCCCGTGAGGCCGCGGGCACGGGCAGTGATGTCATCGAGGGTTCCACCCTCGGTGAGGTGCTGGAATCTGCGGTCGATCGGTACGGAACAACGTTCGCAACCGTGCTGGCCACGTGCAAGGTCTGGGTCAACGGCGACATCGCCGAGCTCGAGTCCACGGTGGGCGCGTCCGATGAAGTGGCGGTGCTCCCGCCCGTGAGTGGAGGATTCCAGTGACTGATCTCGACCCCGCCCTGATGCCGCTCGACGAGCTGCGCGAGCTGCGCGCCACGTTGCAGCACGAGGATGACGCCGTCTCGTACGTGCGTCGTTTGGCGCAGGCCAGGCTCGATCTCATCCAGGCCGAGATGCACCGCCGCGACGAATCGCTGGACCCCAAGGTCATCACCGCCGAGCTGCCGGCCATCTTGGGTACGCACCTCACCGGTGGCCCGGCTCGCCCACCCCGGCCGGCCGAGGATGCCAGCAGTCATCCGCTGGCCGTCCAGCTCGAGCAGCTGTGCGCCCAACTGGGCGCGGCCAACCTGCCGGGCCTGGACGACGACGAGCTGGTCACCTTGCGCAGCGAGCTGCGCGTGTTCGAGCAAGCCCGGTCGCGCGAGCGGCGCGAACTGTTCGGCCGGCTCGACGCTCTCAGTGCCGAGCTGGTGCGTCGATATCGCGAGGGCGAGGCCGACATCGAAGGCCTGCTCGCCGACGAGTGATCGTGCGCGACGACATCGACCAGCGCCTTGCCGACGTCGGCGAATTCATCAAGGGCCAGCGCGAAGTCGCCCGAATGAGCGTGCGTCGGCTGGCCGAACTGGCCGGTGTCAGCAATCCGTACCTATCGCAAATCGAACGCGGGCTGCGCAAACCCAGCGCCGATATCTTGCAGCAGATCGCCAAGGCACTGCAGATCAGCGCCGAGACGCTGTATGTGCGTGCCGGTCTGCTCAGCCACGAGCCAATGGGTGACAACGAGGTTCGTGACGCGATCTCTCGCGATCCGAAGCTGACACCCGAGCAACGGGGTGCGTTGTTGAACGTCTACGACAGTTTCGTGGCCAGCTCGGGCGGGGTACCACCCGGTTCGTGACGACCCACTTGTCCCGGTCGGGGAATTCCGATCGATTCGCTAGGGTTTCACCTCGTCGTGCAACGGGTCGCAGTTCTTTCGCTCCACACCTCGCCGCTCGTCCAACCGGGCTCGGGCGATAGTGGCGGTATGAACGTGTATGTGCGCGAGCTGGTGTCGGCACTGGCGCAGGGCGGTGTCGACTGCACCACGTTCACCCGAGCGTCGCGTCCGGGCTTGCCCGAAGTCGTGCAGGTCGAGCCCGGTCACCGAGTGGTGCATGTGCGCGCCGGCGATTTCGATTTGCGCAAAGAGGCGATGCCGTCAGTCATCGACGACTTCACGGCGGGGGTCAACAAGCACCTCGACGGCGAGTTCCCGGCCGACGTGCTGCATGCCAACTACTGGCTCAGCGGCCTGGTCGCCCACCGGCTGAAGCATGAACGCGACATCCCCTTCGTCAGCACCTTCCACACGCTCGCCAAGGTCAAGGCCGAGGGCGGCGACTTCGAACCGATGTGGCGCGAGCAGGCCGAGGCCGAGATCATCAGTTGCGCCGACGCCATCTGCGTCAGCTGCAGCGAGGAAGAACGCCAGTTCCGCCGCCTGTACGGCGACCCTCGCGGCCGTATCGAAGTGGTGGCGCCCGGGGTCGAGCACGCCTTCTTCGCGCCCGGCGACCGGGGCGGGGCGCGCCACGCCCTCGACTTGCCCGCCGATGTGCCGGTGCTGTTGTTCGTCGGCCGCATCCAGCCGTTGAAAGGCCCCGATGTTGCCGTCCGGGCACTGGCCGAGATGCGCCGGCCCGACGCGCTGCTGCTGATCGTCGGTGGGGCCAGCGGCCTCGAGGGTGACGACGAGATGCATCGGCTGCACGGCCTGATGGATCAGTTGGGTGTGCGCAACCAGGTTCGCTTCGTGCCGCCGCAGGCGCACCACATCCTCAGCACCTACTACCGCGCTGCCGATGTCGTGCTGGTGCCCAGCCGCAGCGAGAGCTTCGGCCTGGTGGCGCTCGAGGCTTCGGCGTGTGGCATTCCCGTGGTCGCCAGCGCCGTGGGCGGCCTGCTGACATTGGTCGATCACGGCCAGTCGGGGTTCCTGGTGCCCGAACGCGATCCGGCAGTGTTCGCGAAGTACGTCAACTCATTGCTGGACGACCCTGCGGCCGCTGCGGCCATGGGTGCCCGCGGCGCCATCCGGGCGCGCCGCTACACCTGGAGCCTGGCTGCAGCGCGACTGCGTCGCGTGTATGCCGACCTCACCGTGCGAGAGCTGGTGGCCTGCGGATGACCGACGTTTTCGACGATCCCTCCCTGGCTGTGTTCGAGCGGCAGATCGATGAATGGTTGGCGGGCTTGCAGTCCGAGAACCCGGCGATCGAAGCCGTTGATCGCAGCGACGGCGACGAGCTGCGGTGGTACGTGCGCATGCACGGCGAGGCCAAAGAGCACACCACCATCTGGCTGACGCTGGGCCAGCGCACGTTGCAGTACGAGGCGTACGTCATGCCGGCCCCGCTCGAGAACGTCGATGCCGTGTACGAGAGTGCGCTGCGTCGCAACGAGCGCATGGTGGGCGCGCACTTCGCGATCGGCGTCGAAGACGCGCTGTTCTTGCGCGGCGAACTGCCGCTGGTGGCGCTGTCCGAAGCCGAGCTCGATCGCGTCGTCGGTTCGCTGTACGCCTACGTCGAGCAGAGCTTTCCCGCGTTGATCCGTCTCGGGTACGCCAGCAACTTTGAGTAGTCGGGACTGGGCTCCGCTGCGCTTCGCCTGCTCCCTCCGGGGCCCGAACCTGTTTGTGGGTTTGCTCGCTGGCGCTCTCGGGTTTGACCAGTTTTGAGTAATTCGTTTTCCGATCCGAGGTTCTCGATGTGCCTCATTGATGGTAAGCGGGTGGCCGGCGGGATCGGGGAAGACGACGCCGGCCCCCCGCTTGTAAATCGCCGGCGACATAGTGTGCGGGCATGACCTCACGTCTTGCGCTCGTCGGTGGCGGCAACATGGGCGCTGCGCTGCTCGGCGGGCTGATCAAAGGCGGTTGGGCGCGGGCCGATGAGTTGGCCGTGGTCGAAGTGTCGGCACCGCGGCGCGACGTTCTGAAACAGCAGTTCCCCGGGGTGCATGTGGTCGCGACGCTGATCGGCCCGTGCCAGGGCGCCGTCATCGCCGTCAAGCCGGGCGATGTCGCGACGGCGATCGCTACCGCCGTCGCCGCCGGGGCCACACAGGTGCTGTCGATCGCGGCCGGCGTATCGATCGCCCGTCTCGAATCTGCAGCCGGCGAGGGGGTAGCAGTGGTGCGATCCATGCCGAACACGCCGGCACTGGTGGGCCAGGGTGCAGCAGCGATCGCGGGTGGTTCCTCGGCGACCAACGCCGACCTCGAGTGGGCCGAGGGCATCCTGAGCGCGGTCGGCACGGTGGTACGCGTGCCCGAGTATCAGTTGGACGCTGTCACCGGGCTGGCCGGCTCGGGTCCGGCGTACGTGTTCCTGATCGCCGAAGCGTTGATCGATGCCGGCGTGCTGGCCGGGCTGGCCAGGCCGGTGGCCGAAGCACTGGTGACGCAACTGCTGATCGGCTCGGCAGCGCTGCTGGCCGAACGCGGCGACGCAGCACAACTGCGCGCCATGGTCACGTCACCCGGTGGCACCACAGCCGCCGGATTGCGTCTGCTGGAAGAACATGGTGTTCGTTCGGCGATGCTGGAAGCGGTCATGGCTGCGACGGCGCGAAGCCGTGAGCTGGCCGGATGAGCGTTGTGAATGACAATCGTGTAGTTCCTGAACAACTTTTCACATCTTTTTATGACGTGACTCTTTTCTCACCGTCAACTTTGGACCTATCCTGCTTCTCGGTCGACAAGACCACCGGCTGATTCTTCAACCGGAGTCGCGCCCCGCAAGGGCTGCGCCGGACGGGCTGGTGCCATCGGGGGGTTGGCACCGGCCCGTTCGTTTTTTCTCACTGCATCTGCGGGCCGCTGGGTAGCGTGCCGCGCATGGCCCGCCGCTACGACACGGTCTCGTTCCTCTCCGACTTCGGCACGCGCGACGAGTTCGTCGGCGTGGTCAAGTCGGTGGTGCGCGATCTGGCGCCCCACGCGGTGGTCATCGACCTGACCCACGAGATCGCTGCATTCGACATCCGCGCCGGCAGCCTGGCGTTGGCCCGCACGATCGCGTATGTGCCATCGGGCGTCGTGCTGGCCGTGGTCGACCCGGGCGTCGGCACGCATCGCAAGGCCGTGGCCATCGAGGTGGCCGATGGCGAGGGCGTGCTGGTGGGGCCCGACAATGGCCTGCTCGCTCCGGCCGTTGCCATGGCCGGCGGCGCCGGGCGTGCCGTGGTGCTGTCGAACACCGACTACCAACTCGCCGCGGCGGGTGCCACCTTCGCAGGCCGTGACATCTTTGCGCCGGCCGCCGCGCACTTGTGCAACGGGGTTGATCTGTTCGAGCTCGGCGAGCCCATCGACGCCGACCTGTTGGTGCCCGGCGTGGTGCCGCTGCCTCGCGAAGACGCCGGTTCAATCGTGTGTGAGGTGTTGTGGGTGGACCGGTTCGGCAACTGTCAGCTGAACCTCGGCCCCGACGAAGTCGCCTCGCTGGGCAGGCGACTGCAGGTGTCGGTGGGTGATCTGGCGGGTGATCCCACAGTGCGCATCGCCTTGCACGCGCGGACCTTCGACGAGATCGGGGTGGGCGCGGTCGGTCTGGTGACCGACTCGTACGGCATGCTGGCGCTGTCGTTGGCCCGCCGATCGGCCGCCGACGAGCTGCACATCGCCGCCGGCGACCAGGTGCTGCTCGGCCCGCTCAGCGAGGAAGACGGTGGTGCAGCCACGGGCCGCAGCACCAGCGTGACCATGTCGCCCAGCCGTCCTCGCCAGTAGCCTGCTGCCGATGCGGCCCGCCACCACTCTGACCCTCGGCCTGCTCATGCTGGCCATCCTGGCCGCCGGCCTCATCTCCCTCCTCCGCCTCTGACCCGGCCCGGTCCGGCCCGGCCCGCCCCGCCCCGCCCGCCCCGCCCCGCCCGTCCGGCTTCCACAGTGGGTTCCACGAGGCCGATGTGGCCGCCTGAAGCCCACTGTCGCCGGACAGGTCGATGTGGCCGCCTGGAGCCCACTATCGCCGGACAGGTCGATCGGGCGGGTCGTCCCGGTCGCCTGGGTGGGCAACGGGAGCCCGACTTGGCCGCCTGAGCCCACTGTCGCCGGACAGGTCGATCGGGCGGGTCGCTCCGGTCGCGTGGGT
>JANNFQ010000071.1:0-2291 GCA_031380045.1 Acidimicrobiaceae bacterium | reverse complement strand
CCCATCAACCTGGGCTGCGCGGCCGACTTCCTGCCCGGCCCCGACGCGCCGTTCGGTCACGATCCGCATTGTGTGCGCATGCATCCGCTGATGCCCGATCGTCTGTACCAGCAGAACCACTGCGGCATCTACCGGCTGGATCGGCCCGCGGATCGATGGGTGCGCATCGGCGACAACATGCCTCGCGATGTAGGCGACATCGGGTTTCCGGTCGAACTGCATCCGCGCGATCCCGACACCGCGTGGGTCTTTCCCATGGACGGTACCGATGTGTGGCCGCGCACCAGCCCCGACGGTCGGCCCGCTGTCTTCATCACCCGCGACGCCGGCGAATCGTGGGTCCGTCAGGACAACGGGTTACCTCGACGCGCCTGGTTCACCGTGAAGCGTCAGGCAATGTGCGTCGACACCGGCCAGCCGGTTGGCGTGTACTTCGGCACCACCACAGGCGAGGTCTGGGGCAGCGCCGACGAGGGTGCGTCGTGGACGTTGATCGCAGCTCATCTTCCAGAGATCTATTCGGTGGAGGTTGCGTGAGGGTACGCATTCCCACGCCGCTTCGCTCGTACACCGGTAGTAGCGCCAACGTGCAGGCGCAGGGTGCGACGTTGGCTGAGTTGCTCGTCGATCTCGATCGGCAGTTCCCCGGCATCACCTTTCGCGTCGTCGACGAGCAGGGCGTGCTGCGGCAGCACATGGTGATCTGGCTGGGTCAGGATCGGTGTCGGGATCTGTCCACGTCGATCGCCGATGTCGATGAGGTCGTCATCATGCAGGCCCTTTCCGGGGGCTGAACGTCACTCGCCTGCCTGGACGGGTGGCAGAGTGAGGCTCATGGACACACCGATTCGCATGGGTCTCGTGGGCGCTGGCCCGTGGGCGACGATTTTCACCGCACCGCTGCTTGCCGCTGGACCCGACCTGCAGCTGGAAGCCGTCTGGGCGCGCCGTGCCGATGTGGCCACCGAACTGGCTGCGCGGCATGGCGCCACCACGGCGGCATCGATCGAGGAGCTCATCGAGCGATGCGATGCGGTTGCGTTCGCCGTGCCACCGAACATCCAGGCCGAGGTGGCCGCCCAGGTCGCAGCAGCGGGCCTGCCGGTGCTGCTGGACAAGCCGATCGGCATGACGGTGCCTCAGGCCGACCAACTGGCCGGAGTCATCGCCAAGGCAGGCGTGATCTCGCAGGTCGTGTTGACCAATCGATACCTGCCCGCGATGCGCCAGTTCCTGACCGAGTCGGCCGGCTTCGTGGCCCACGGTGGCAGCGCGACGTTCCTGGGTGGGGGAGCGATGGAGGGTCACTTCTTCGGCACGCCGTGGCGGCTGGAGCAGGGAGGGCTGATCGATCTGGGGCCTCACGTGCTGGACGCGCTGGACGCCGCGCTGGGCACGATCATCGACGTCTCCGCCGTCGGCGACCCGTTTGGCACCGTGGTGCTGAACTGTCGCCATGCAAGTGGCGTCGTCAGCTCCGCCGTCATGTCGGGTACCACACCGGTCGAACCCAGTGGGCTGCGCATCGAGCTGTACGGACGCGGCGGTCGCCTGTCACTGGACACCGCATGGGACGATCAGGCCGAGGCCGGGCGGCAGTTCGGTGCGGCCATGGCCCGCATTGCATCGGAGTTCGCGCATGCGGTGCGTACCGGCGAACCACATCCGCTCGACGCGCAGCGAGGTCTCTATCTGCAACGGCTGATCCAGATGGCCACTGACTCGCTGGCGGCCGCCGGAAACTAGCGTCGGCTCGATGATCGAACACCACATCGACGTGACGACGCGCGACGGCGCAATGAACACGTTCATCACGCATCCAGACGAGGGTGGGCCGTTTCCTGTCGTGTTCTTCTACATGGACGCGCCGGGCAAACGCGAAGAGCTGCATGACATGGCCCGGCGCATCGCCACCGCCGGCTACTACGTCGTCCTCCCCAACCTGTACTACCGCTGGACCCGAGCGTTCGACCTGATCACCGGGACCGGGGGCGAGACCCGCGAGCGGATGTTCGAGATGATGGGACAGCTCAGCGATTCCATGGTGGCCGGCGACACCGAGGCGATGTTCGCTCACGTCGATGCCGATGCACATGCCAACTCGTCGAAGATCGGTTGTGTCGGATACTGCATGAGCGGGCCGTTCTCGTTTGCGATGGCATGCGTGTTTCCCGACCGCATCGTGGCAGCGGCGTCGGTGTATGGCGTGCGGCTGTTCGGTGTCGGCTCGTCGGCGCCCATTGCCCATCAGGCAAAGTGCGAGCTGTACTTCGCGTGCGCCGAGTTCGACG
>JANNFQ010000056.1:0-2911 GCA_031380045.1 Acidimicrobiaceae bacterium | reverse complement strand
GGGCAGCTTCAGGACGTGCCGGCGAAGTGGGACTTCGATCACATCCAGGCCGAAGGCTTTTCGCTGCCGCAGTGCAACGTGGGCGTGTGGGCCGGCTTCGTGTTCATCAATCCCGATCCCGACAGCGAGCCGCTGCTCGATTTCCTCGGCGAGGTCGTCCCGCAGTTCGCCGAGTGGGATCTGGCCAATCGGTTCAAGCAGGCGCACGTTGCCAAGGTCGTTCCGGCCAACTGGAAGATCACCCAAGAGGCGTTCTGTGAAGCGTTCCACGTGAACGCGACACATCCTCAGGTCATGCCGTACCTGGGCGACACCAACAGCCAGGTCGACGTGTGGGAGAACTTCGCCCGGGTCATCACGCCCGGAGGAACGGCCAGCCCGTTGTTGGATTGGACGCCCACCGAGGATGAGATGATGCGGGCGATGATGGACGTCCGCGTCGATCAGAGCTCGCCGTTCACCGTCCAGCAGGGCCAGTCGATGCGCGCGGTTGCCGCTGCCGCCAGTCGTGAGCGTTGGCGTGATGCGGCCGGCGATTGGGTCGACCGCATCTCCGACGCCGAGATGATGGACAGCATCGACTACACCATCTTCCCCAACTTCCACCCGTGGGGCGCGTTCAATCGAATCGTCTACCGGTTCCGTCCCAACGGCGACGACCATCGCAGCTCGATCATGGAAGTCATCTTCCTGGCGCCGTTCATCGGCGAACGGCCGCCGCCCGCCGCCATCCACTGGCTGGAGGAGTACGAGTCGTTCACCGATGCGCCCGAGTTGGGCATGCTGGCCAAGGTGTTCGATCAGGATCTGTTCAACATGCCCCGGGTGCAGACCGGTCTCGAGGCCACGCGCAAACCGGGCGTCACGTTGTCGAACTACCAGGAGTCGAAGGTGCGCTGGTTGCACGCAAAGCTCGACGAGTACATGGAGCGTCCCTGATGCTGGGCGTGCGACACCCGTTCACCGGAGCCCTGTACGAGCAGGACGGCAACGGCAACGTGCTGGTCAGCCTGGGCGATTCGTGGGGTCGGTTCACCCGCGTCGGGCGGTGGCTCGAGGGCGAGATGCGCGAGTGCGATCCGCAGCTGTGTGGCTGGGTCAGCGGCCCCGTGATCGCGAATCACCGAATGATCGAGTCGGTGCCGCCTCACGCCGTGTGATGCGTCAGCTGACAACGTGAGCCAGTTCCGATGAGCCAGTTCCGATGAGCCAAGTCCGATGAGCCAAGTCCGATGAAGGGGGAGTCGATGAGTCGAGAACAACTGGTGGCCATGGCCCGACGAACGCTGGCGCATACGAAGGCCGGCACGGTGCCCACCGAAGCAGACATTCTGCGAGTGCCGTCCAGCAACTACTACGACCCCGATCGGTGGCGGTTGGAGATGGACCGCATCTTCCGGCGCATTCCGTTGATGCTCGGGTTCAGTTGCGAACTGTCGCAGCCGAACTCGTATCGGGCGCTCGACGTGATGGGGGTGCCGGTGCTGCTGGTGCGCGGCGACGATGGTGTGCTGCGCTCGTTCGTCAACATGTGCAGCCACCGTGGTGCCATCGTGGTCGAAGAAGGCAGCGGGTCGGCACGACGGTTCAGTTGTCCCTATCACGCGTGGACGTACGACGGGCGCGGCGACCTGGTGGGCATCCTCGATCGTCCTGCATTCGGTGAGGTCGACGCGTCGTGCCTGGGGTTGACGCCGTTGCCCGTGGCAGAACGCGCTGGTTTGGTGTTCGGCGGCATCACACCGGGCATGGACTTCGACATCGATCGTCACTTGTGCGGCTACGGCGAGATGCTGCAGCATCTGGATTTTGCCAACTGCACACTGGTCGGTCGCCAGATGGTGGAAGGCCCCAACTGGAAGCTGGCCTACGACGGGTACCTCGACTTCTACCACCTGCCCATCCTGCACAAGAGCACCTTCGGCGGCGATTACAACAACAAGACGATCAACGATGCGTGGGGCCCGCACCAACGCAACGTCCAACCCGATCAGCGAATGCTGGCGCTCGAAGAGATCGACGAAGCCGATTGGCCGACGAGCAAGTTGACCGGTGGCGTGTGGACCATCTTCCCGCACATCTCCGTGGCCGCGTTCGAAGCCGGAGGCCGGTTGTTCATGGTGTCGCAACTGTTCCCCGGCGACACCCCCGAGACATCGGTGACTATCCAGAACTTCCTGGCCACCTTCGAACCCGACGACGAGTCGATGACCGCGATCGACAAGCAGATGGACTTCCTGATGCATGTCGTGCGCGACGAAGACTACTACACCGGCAACCGCATCCAGCGAGCGGTCAAGACCGGGGCGAAGACCGAGTTCCTGTTCGGGCGCAACGAAGGCCCCTGCCAACGGTTCCATGGGTGGGTCGAGGATCTGGTCGGGGCCGACGACGCCGAATTCACCCGCCTGTTCGCCGATGCGACCGAGTTCCATCATCCGTGACCGAGCTCGTGCTGAGCCATTTCAGTCTGGCTCGTCAACACCCGATCGATGACCGGGTTCGCTTGGCCGCCCAAGCCGGCTTCGACGGCATCGGAATGTTCGTGGGCCAGTACGCGCAACTCGAACGCGAGGGCCAGATGCCCGGAGCCCTGGTCGAGCTGTTCGATCGATTCGGTGGCCGCCTCCGTGAGATCGAGGTGATCGGCGGTCTGGGACGCGACGGCGCGGGCGGCGACGACGCGATCGAACGCGAGGAAGTCGCGTTCCGCATGGCCGACGCCTTCGGGTGTCGCTACTTGCAGGTGATCGGGCCGGCCGGCGACGATCCGGATGCTGCTGCCCGTGCGTACGGCCAACTGTGCGACCGCGCCGCAGATCACGGGTTGGTTGTGGGGCTGGAGTTCCTGCCGTTCACCGACATCGTCGATGTGGCAGACGCACGACGCATCGTCGAGGCAGCCGACCGG
>JANNFQ010000054.1:0-5766 GCA_031380045.1 Acidimicrobiaceae bacterium | reverse complement strand
CCCTCACCACGGCGCCGCCCGCCAGCACACTGCCGGGCCAGACCACAGTGCCGGGCCAGACCACCGTGCCGCCACCGTCGACCGCGCCGGCAACCACAGTGCCTCGTCCGCTCGATTCGCTGCCACCGTGCGATGTCGATGTGCTCGATCAGGCCAGCGCGTCGGGGCCGGTCGACCTGTTGTTCTGGCACGGTTTGTCGAACGAGAACGGCCGCTCCATCGAAAGAGTCGTCGATCAGTACAACCAGTCGCAAGATCGGGTCCGGGTGCGACTGGAGTTTCAGGGTGGCTACGAGCAGACGATCGAGAAGTACTTGCAGAGCAACACCGACAACCGGCCCGATCTGGTGCAGATGCCGGAGTACGCGATGCAACTGATGGTCGACGCGAAGAGCTCGATTCCAGTACAGGCATGCATGGAAGATGCGGGATTCGACACCAGCGTCATGCTGCCCAGCGCGCTTGCGGCGTATGCCACCGAGGGCATCCAGTGGTCGATGCCGTTCAACCTCAGCAACCCGGTCCTGTACTACAACAAGAAGATCTTCCGCGATGCCGGACTCGATCCGAACAAGCCACCGTTGACCTTGGCCGACGTCGCCGAGTACGGACGCATCATCCAGCAGAGCGGAGCTGCCGCGTACGGCCTGGCACTGGACACCGCACCTGATGGCGGCGGCGGTTGGTACCTCGAGCAGTGGTTGGCCAAAGCGGGCGAGTTCTACAGCGACAACGAGAACGGCCGCAGTGCGCCATCGACGCGAGTGCTGTTCGACGGGCCGGGCGGTGTGTCGGCGTTGACCGAGTTGCGCGACGTCGTCGTGAACGGCGCCGGTGTGTACGTGGGCGAGAACCCCAGCGGCCAGGACAGCCTGTTGAAGCTGGCTGACAAATCGGCACCTGCCACGATGACGATTGCCACCTCGGCCGGCCTGGGCCCTGTGCTGCAGTTCGTCGAGGGCGGCATCATCGAGGGCATCGGCACCGACGACATCGGCGTCGGTCCCATGCCCAGCCCGTCGGGCGCGCCGGGGGTGAACATCGGTGGCAATTCGCTGTGGATCACTGCCGATCGGGGCGATGCGCAGGCGGCAGCGGCGTGGGACTTCACGCAGTGGTTGGTCAGCGCCGAGTTGCAGTCCGAGTTCGCGTCGGCCACCGGTTACGTGCCGGTCAACCAGGGGGCCATCGACGTCGAGCCGTTGCGATCGCTGTACACGAACGACCCGCGGTTCAAGGTGGCCTACGACCAGGTTGCCCAGACCTCCAACACGCCGACGTCGAACGGTCCTGCGCTCGGCCCGCAGCGAGAGGTGCGAATCACCGCCGCAGCCGCGATGGGCCGCATCCTGAACGGAGGCGATCCGGCAACTGAGCTGGCCGCCGCGGCAGCCGAGGCGAATGCCCTGATCGCCGACTACAACGCCCGCCGAGACGCTGGCGGCTAGCGGTTCAGTCGGTAGCCTGCTCCGCCATGGCAACTCCCTTTCCCGCCCTCGATGGTTCCGCGCCCAAGCAACAGCAGTTCAAGGAGTCTCCCGAGATGGGGATCGACACCTCGAAGCGCTACACCGCCACCATGGAGACCTCGCTAGGCACCATCGTGATCGCCCTCGACGCGATCAACGCGCCGAAAACGGTCAACAATTTCGTCTTCCTGGCCGCGAGCCACTACTACGACGGTGTCATCTTCCACCGCATCATCAATGGCTTCATGTGCCAGGGTGGCGACCCCACAGGCACCGGCCGCGGTGGCCCCGGCTACAAGTTCGACGACGAGCCCGTGAAGCAGCGCTACCAGATCGGTTCGGTCGCCATGGCCAACGCCGGCCCGAACACCAACGGCAGCCAGTTCTTCCTCATCAGTGGTCAAAGCGGTGTGCAGCTGCCGCCGCAGTACAACCACTTCGGTCAGATCGTGAAGGGCCTGGACGTGCTGGAACAGATGCACTCGGTCGACACCGACCGCAGTGACAAGCCACGCGAAGACGTCGTCATCAACTCGGTCGCCATCACCGTCGCCGACTGACGCTCCTTCTCCCGCTACCAGCGCCGCCGGAATGCAACAGCTGTCGCTTGCACAGGCTCGACGCATGGCGTTGGCGGCGCAGGGCTTTGCCGACCCGCGGCCCGCCGGTCGCGTCGACCGTCGACATCTGCGACGTGTACTCGACCGCATCGGTCTCATCCAGATCGACTCGGTCAACGTGTTGGTGCGCAGCCAGGAGTTGCCGCTGTTCGCCCGCCTGGGCCCGCATCCGCGCACACTGATCGACGAAGCGACTCGGCATGGTGAGCTGTTCGAGTACTGGGTGCACGAGGCATCGCACGTACCCACCCAGCACTACCACGTGCATCGCTGGCACATGAGCGGCGAGCACAAGTGGTCGCGGTACTTCACGCTGCGCGACCGTCGCCCGGGCTTCATCGAAGAGGTGTACCAGCGCGTTGCCGACGAAGGCCCACTGGCGTCGGGCGATCTTGCCCAGCGGGTCGGCCAGAAGGGCACCTGGTGGGATTGGGACGATGGCAAGATCGCGCTTGAGCACCTGTTCTGGACCGGCCGTGTGACGGCCACCCGGCGCAGCAACGACTTCGCCCGCATGTACGACCTGACCGAGCGGGTCATCCCAGCGCACGTCCTGGCCCGTCCCGCGCTACCCGAACGTGAGGCGCGCAAAGAGATGTTGGTGATGGCCGCCGGTCACCATGGCGTGGCCACCTTCGACGACCTGACCGACTATCACCGACTGAACAATCCGAAGACCCGCCCGCTGCTGCCAGAGCTCGTCGAGGAAGGTCGCTTGATCCCCGTGCAGGTCCAGGGTTGGGCCAAGCCGGCGTACATGCACCCCGACGCCAAGGTCCCGCGTCGCATCGACCGTGCTGCGCTGCTCAGCCCGTTCGACCCGGTGGTGTGGCACCGCGATCGCACCGAGCGCCTGTTCGGTTTCCGCTATCGCATCGAGATCTACGTGCCGCAACCCAAGCGGCAGTACGGCTACTACGTACTGCCGTTCTTGCTGAACGATCAGCTGGTCGCCCGCGTCGATCTGAAGAGCGATCGTCAGCGAGGCGTGCTGATGGTGCACGGCGCGTTCGGCGAGCTGGGTGTTCCGGTGGACGACGTGGTGCAGGCGCTGGCCATCGAACTGCTGTCGATGGCGCGGTGGTTGGGTCTGGGCAGCGTCGAGGTGGGTGCCAAGGGAGACCTTGCGTCCCCGTTGGCTGCAGTTGTTGCTCACTACGCTCACCGTTGATGTCCGACTCGCTGGGAAGTACAGACGCTGGGGCATTGGTCTCCGACGACCCACCCCAGCGCATGCCGCGCTGGGTGTGGCAGGCCATTGCGGTGTTCTGGGTCGGCTTCCTGGCCACCTTCACCGTTCGATCGACCGCCGGTCGGCTCAGCGGGCTGATGGTGCTGCTGCTGGTGTCGCTGTTCCTGTCGCTGGCCATCGAGCCAGGGGTCAACCGGCTTTCCCGACGTGGCTGGCGGCGCGGCACGGCAACCGGGGTCATCCTGTTCGGCGTCGTCTTGATGTTCGTGATCTTCATCGTGGCGATCGGATCGTTGGTCGCCAGTCAGATCGCTGAACTCTTGGGCAACTCCGAGTTCTACGTGAACCGTGTTGTCGACTTCCTGAACAACACCTTCGACACCAACATCGATCCGGCCGACGTCATCGCCGAGATCCAAGATCCGAACGGCCGCATCCAACAGTTCATCGCCAACCAGGGCGACAACGCGTTGCGCGTCTCGTTGCAAGCACTCGGGTTCATCTTTCAGGGGCTGTCGGTCATGCTGTTCACCTTCTACCTGGTGGCCGATGGACCCCGGCTGCGTCGTGCCATCTGCAGCCGGCTGCGGCCTGCACGGCAACTGCAGGTGCTGAGCGCGTGGGAGTTGGCCATCGACAAGACCGGCGGGTATCTGTACTCGCGGGCGCTGCTGGCGGGACTATCGGCCGTGTTCCACTGGATCGTGTTTCAGGCATTGGGTACGCAGGCGCCGGTGGCGTTGGCGTTGTGGGTCGGGCTGATCAGCCAGTTCCTGCCGGTCGTGGGCACGTATCTGGCCGGTGTGCTGCCGGTGCTGCTGACGCTGATCGACTCGCCGGTGAAGGCGCTGATCATTGCCATTGCCATCCTGCTGTACCAACAGATCGAGAACTACCTGTTCGCGCCGCGCATCACCGCGCGCACCATGGAACTGCACCCCGCGTTGGCGTTCGGCGCGGCGTTGGGAGGGGCCGCGGTGTTGGGCGCAGTGGGCGCGATCTTGGCGCTGCCAGCGGCGGCCATGGCGCAGGCGTTGCTCAGCAACGTGGGGCAGCGCTACGAGGTCATCGACAACCATCTGACGCGAGTGCCCGGCAAACGCGTCGAGAAGCCTGATGTTCGGGCCCCGATTGTCACCCGGCCACCGCGTCGTGACGACCCTTCATGACAGCGCCCCGATGACCGCGCCCGAAACGAATCTGCCCGACGCGTACGTGCCGGTGGCCATCACCGAGCGCAGCGGCTTCGACGAGTCGGTGCACTTCGGTGTTGTGGTCGCGCTGGACACCGACGGTTCGATCGCCTTCGCCTGTGGCGACTCGAACGTCACCATCTATCCGCGTTCGTCGAACAAGCCGTTGCAGGCCGTGGCCATGGTGCGCGCCGGGTTGCAGTTGCCACCCGACCACTTGGCGTTGGTGTGTGCCAGTCACGATGGCACCGCCGCACATCTCGCAGTGGCTCGCCGAATTCTGGCCGGCGCCGGTCTGGACGAGCAGGCGCTGGGCAACACGCCTGATCTGCCGCTGGACCAACACTCGGCACACGAGGTCATCCGCCACGGTGGTGGGCGCACGTCGCTGCAGATGAATTGCAGCGGCAAGCACAGCGGCATGTTGGCAACCTGCGTGCTGAATGGCTGGGCGCACGATCACTCGTACCTGCAGGTCGATCATCCGTTGCAGCAACGCATCACCGCCACCATCGCCGACCTGACCGAAGGCGACGTGCTGCACATCGGCGTCGATGGCTGCGGTGCGCCGGCGCACGTCGTGCCGCTGGTCGGTGTGGCGCGGGCGTTCCGGTCGATCGCCATGGGCAACGACGGCGCGGCCAGCAACGACGTGTATCTGGCGATGACGCATCACCCAGAGATGGTGGGCGGCGAGGAACGCGATGTCACCGCGTTCATGCGGCACGTGCCGGGCCTGATGGCCAAGGACGGCGCCGATGGCGTGTTCGCAGCCGCGCTGCCCGACGGTCGGGCAGTGGCGATGAAGATCGCCGACGGCGCCAACCGGGCTCGCCCTTCGGTCATGGTGGCAGCATTGGAACGGTTGGGCGTCGATGTCTCGGCAGTGGCACCGATGGTCGTCCAGCACCTGCGCGGCCACGGTCGTATCGTCGGTTCGGTGCGCGCTGTGCTGCCAGAGGGCCGGTCATGACGGCGATCCCGTTCGTCACGCTGAACGATCCGCAGTACGGCGAACCGATCACGGTGTCGCCGCTCATTCGTCGGATCGTGGCCAACAACCCGTCGAAGTTCACGTATCACGGCACGGGCACCTACATCGTCGGATCCGGCACTGGCTCGAACGGCCAGGTCGCCGTCATCGACCCGGGGCCGCAACTCGACAGCCATCGCGACGCGCTGGTGCAAGCGCTCCAGGGTCGGCGCGTGGTGGCCATCCTGGTGACGCACTGCCACGCCGATCACTCGCCACTGGCAGCGTGGCTCAAAGACCACACCGGCGCTCCCACCGT
>JANNFQ010000017.1:0-1540 GCA_031380045.1 Acidimicrobiaceae bacterium | reverse complement strand
GGTCGGTTCGATCGCGTTCGCACGCGAGACGATCGGCCAGCTGGAAGCCGATCAAGGGTTGGGTTTCGTACAGACGATCAAGGAGACCCAGGTCAGTCCCGGCGATCCGTTCAACAACCGCGAGTCGGTGTTCTACCGAGGTCAGATGGTGGCACGCAATGCTGTCAACGCAGTCTTCCCGTGCGGCTCAGGGCTGATGTGGCGGCGCAGCGCGTTGCGCGACATCGGTGGCTTTCCCACCTGGAACCTGGTGGAAGACCTGCAGTCGGGTGTCGAGGCGCTGCGGCGCGGCTGGCGCGGCCAGTACCTGCCGATCGTGGGTGCCGTTGGGCAACACTCGCCCGAGGACGTGCCCAACGTCTACAAGCAGCGCGGTACATGGGCGATCGACACGGTGCGGTTGATGGTGTGGGGCAACCTGCGCGGCCTGAACGTGCGGCAGCGGTTGCAGTTCTACGGTCTTGCCCTGTACTACCTGAACTCGTTCGCAGTGATGCTCTTCCTGCCCTGCCTGTTGTTCTCGCTGTTGGGCTGGCCACCGCTCGATGCCTCCGGCACCTCGCTGGTCATGCACCTGGTACCGATCATCGCGGCCACCGAACTGTGGCTGCTGGCCGCGAACCATCCGTACAACGACCGTCGCACGAAGCAGCGGCAGCCCTACCTGGCGCTGTGGCGGGCGCGGATCATCTGGACCGGCCTGGCGCCCGTGTTCGCCAAGGCGACGATCCTCGCCATCATCAACGGCCCCAACCGCAAGCCGGTCTACAAGGTGACCCGCAAGCACAACGATCTGCGCTGGCATGCGGCCGAGACGATGCCGCAGATGCTGCCACTGCTGGCGGTTGGCACCGTCGCCATCTACGCCACAGTCCAGCGCACGTTGCCCAGCCCGCTGTTGTTGCTGGCGACGATGTACTGGGGTGCCCTCAACGTGGTGCTGCTGGCCGGCTTCGTGACCCGCGGCTGGCACGGACTCGAGCGACTTCCGTTCATCGAGAGGCGGCGCGCCAAGGACGATTCGACGGTCTCGTCATCTGCCGACGTCAGCGACGGAGAGCGCGCGGAGTAGCGACACCGAACGGCGAGGGTGGCGGCACGATGCCGATCCGTGATGGCATCGGGCGATTCTCGGCGGATTCCGATTGTCAACGGAATGTCAAGCCGCGCATTGCCCGAAGGGACGAGACGGATTGGCTCTTGCGTCGAACAGACACTCCTGAGACGATGTCGTGGATCCCCGTCGCGTCAATCGTGGGCGCGGTGACACCAGTCCGGGGGGCGGGGGTACACCATGCATGCTTCAACGACCGCGCGCGCACACACTGCCGTACGTCGACCGTCACGCCGGGCCGAAGCCGAGTGCGGCGTGCGCCGCCGATCACCAGGCTGGGCGGCCGTGCTCGTCTCGGTGTCGCTGGTTGCGGGCATGCTGGCGGCGCCCTTGGGCACCACGCCAACGGTGGTGGCGCTGCCAGTGGGCGAAGGTTTCACGGTGACGCCAGGCGACCTGGCCTTCATCCTGTTCCAGATCAAGATC
>JANNFQ010000005.1:0-14759 GCA_031380045.1 Acidimicrobiaceae bacterium | reverse complement strand
TGGCAACGATTCGCCGAGACCACCGACAGCTTTCCGGTCGGCCAGATCGTGAACGGCGGCTGCGCCACGACGTTGTCGCCCGAGGTGATCGCCGCATACGACGCACCGTTTCCCGACGACAGCTACAAGGCGGGCGTACGGATCTTTCCGTCATTGGTGCCCACCAGTCTCGACGACCCGGCCAGTGACGACAACCAGGCGGCGTGGCAGGTGCTCGAGGCGTTCGACAAGCCGTTCCTGTGCGCATTCAGCGACCGCGATGCGGTGACGGCCGGCAACGATGCGCTTTTTCGCGCACGGGTACCGGGCGCCCAGGGGCAGGCCCATCCGACCGTCGCCGGCGGCGGGCACTTCCTGCAAGAAGACCGAGGCGCAGAGCTGGCCGATGTGATCATCGCCTTCATCGCGACCACGTAGTCGCAGACAACATGCGATGGTCGTCCGGCTGATGTCGACGGCCTCGTCGAGCGACCCGCGGCCACGATCACTCAGCGTTCGCGCTGATCCCACGGCACGGCCGGATCGATGGTGAAGCGGCGCCCGGTGGTCTCCGTCGGTTCGATCCGCACGAACCGGTGCTTGTGGCCGGCGTGCCATGGGAACAGCGGCAGGTCCTGCGCGTCGAAGAGCTCGTACATCTTCTCGATCTCCACCGCCTGGCCCTTCACCACCACGCTCCATGCTTCGCCGGCTGCAGGTTCGTAGCCGTCGACCTCGAAGGCCACCGCTTTGCCCAGCACGGCACCGGCCAGTTTCGTGCCCTCGGCGGTACGGAACACGATGTTGCCCCAGTCCATCACGAAGTTGACCGGGAAGATGTCGGGGACGTTGGCAATCGAAACGGCCAGCCGTCCCACCTGGACCGACTGCAGCAGGTTCATGCACTCGGCTTCGGTCAGAACGTTCATGCCTTCAGGGACGTGCAGGTTCATACGCCCATCGTGCGCTCGGCCGCGTGCATCCCGCTACGGACCAAGGTCACGTTCGCCGGTCGCGTTCGCCGGGTCACAGTCGGTTGTCGTCGCTGGGCGCAATGCTGGCGACCACGGGCACGCCCACCGGTAGCTGCGGCACAGCGCCGGCGGGGGTGTGGAACATCCACAGTGACATGACCCGATAGCCCTGCCAGTCGCCCGAGCTCAGCTTCAGCGAGGCGAACTGTTCGACATCGGCGGACGATCCAAGGCGGACCATCTCCATCTTCATCTGTTCGGCGCCGGGCAGCTCGACTGACACCAGCCCACTCTCGGGCAGCATGCCGGGCCTGAAGCGCACCGCAGCACCGCCGACCGAGACATCGACCAGCGAGCCCGTGAAGTTGTCGACCACGACGTCTGTCGGGATCTCGACGCGGTACGCGTTGCGGCGTGAGGTTGCGTACTCGGCGGCGCTGATCCGCCGCGCGCCCAGCAGCAGTACCAGGCCGGCCAACGCCAGCCACACCCCCGACGCCGTGGTCGATGCTGCGTTCGCCCGCCACGGCACCCACCCCGCCAGTCCTGCGCCCGCGTAGCCCAGCACGCCGATCACCATGGCCGACAGTGCCCACAGGATGGTCGGTGCCCGCCCACGATGGCGGTCGTGCGCACCACCTTTCGGGGTGACCTCGAAGTCCAGCGTCTTGCGGCTGACCAGCCACCACAGGCAGGCCATACCGATAGGAATGCGAAACACCCGCAATGCGAACGCAGTGGGCCAATGGATCTGGTTTCGCATCAGTCGCCTGGCGCCCCACAGGCGCACGCTGAACATGGCGATGAACGCAGCGCCGAAGGCCAACGGGCCGGCCGTCGAGGTTTCAGCCCCGCTCAGCATCACCGCGATCGGCAGCACGAAGGCGATCAGCGTGGCGATCCCCTCCAGCCACCACAGGGTGCCCGTCAAGTACTCGTAGAAGTTGCGCCAGCTCATCCAACGCTTCGCTGCCCACAGCCGCTCGTGCGTCAGGATCTGCATCGCGCCCATGCCCCAGCGACGGCGTTGCAAGAGGTACTGATCGGGAGTGGAGGGTGCCAACCCGACCGCAAGGGTCTGATGGTGATACACGGTCTGCCAGCCGCGTCTGATCAGTTTGAGTGTCGTGTGCATGTCTTCTGTGATCGTGTCGGTTGCGACTCCGCCGACGTCGGCGATGGCGCTGACGCGCAACAGCGACGTCGAGCCGCACCAGAACGGACCTGCGCCGGCGTGGTTCCGCGCCGGCATCATCACGTTGAAGAACAGTCCTTGTTCACCCGAGTAGCCGTCGTCGTCGAATGCACCGGCGTTGTAGAACGCCTGCGGCCCTTGCACCAGCGCAGTGCGGTCGTCGGCGAACCAACCGAGTGTGGCTGTCAGGAAATGCGGCAGCGGCACGTGATCGCAGTCGAGCACAGCCACCACGTCGGCACCGCCGGTGCCGGTCGCATCCTCGTCGGCCAGGATGCCGAGTGAATGGTTCATGTTGCCGGCCTTGGCGTGATCGTGAACGGGACGGCATACGTACCGCGCACCCCATGCAGCGCACATCTCGGCCACCCACGGTCGATCGCCGTCGTCCAACACCCACGTCTGGTGGTCGGGTTCCAGCGCGCATGCCGCCGCAACCGTAGGAGCCAGAACCTCGACCGGTTCGTTGTACGTCGGGATGAACACGGCAACACGCAGATCGGGGGGCAGCGCAGACAGCGGCGGTGGCGCAGCGCTGTCGATGTCCCACAGCGTCACCGCTTTGGCGACCAGCCCGATCAGTGGCATCGCCTCGAAAACCACGAGCGTCCAGGCCACGTTGCGGTTCCATCCGGCTGATGGCAACGTCGCCGTCACTCGCCAGGTGAGGTAGATGAGCAGCGCCAGGACCGAGGCGAGACCACCCACGTGCGCAAGTCGACGCGACCGTCTGGGCTCGGGTCCGGGGCGACCGAGCTGATTCACCCACGCTGCGGTGTGAACGCGCGTGACGGGTGTGCGATCGACGAGCACATTGATTCATCGGCAACAACCATTGCGTACTTGATGATTCGCCGACATCTCCTTGAGACAGCCTCGATGATCGGTTTTCGGGACGAACGGGGCGGAGACGGAACGGGGAGGCACGACAATCATCAACTAGCGTCTCGTCGTGTCGCCCCTCAGTCCGTTCGTGCCGCGGCTGGCCGTGGAACTGGGCCAGTTGGGCGTGCCGTCGTGGACCAGCATCGAGGGTTCGATGCTGTCGGCCGACATCTCCGGGTTCACCGCGTTGTCCGAACGCCTCGCCGGCAAGGGCAAGGCCGGTGCCGAAGAGATCACGCTGCTGATCAACACCTGCTTCACGGCACTGATCGACGCTGCGTATCTGTACGGCGGCGAGGTGATCAAGTTCGGCGGCGACGCACTGCTGATCATCTTCAGGGGTCATAGTCATCAGCGTCGAGCGGTCGATGCCGGGCTCGCCATGCAAGCTGCGCTGCACTCGTCGCCGGCCGCCAAACGCGCCCACCTGACGATGACGGTCGGCATCGCCGACGGGCCGTTCGATGCATTTCTGGTCGGCTCTGGTTACCGCGAGTTGCTGGTCACGGGACCACAGGCCAGCGAGGTGATCCGCCTGGAGGGCGAGGCCGACAAGGGCGACACCCTGGTGGCCACAACAATCGCCACACACCTCCCACCATCGATGTGCGTTCGGCATCAGGCAGGCGGGGTGGTGGTCGTGGGGTCCACCGGCGATGCGCCGACGTTCCCGGCCACGCGCCCCTCCATCGACGCCGACCTCCAGCCCTTCGTGCCTCGTCGCGTGGTCGAACAACTCGAGGCATTCGCCGGATACGGCGGCGAGCATCGGTTGGTCACCGTTGGGTTCGTGATGGTCGTGGGCGTGGCCGCACAGCTGGCTCGATCGGGACCGGCGGCCACGGCAGCGGAGTTCGGCCATGTCGTCGACAGCGTCGTCGCGGCATGCGACGCGTTCGGCGTGACGGTGCTGCACACCGACATCGCCGCCGACGGCGTGAAGTTCGTCCTGTGCGCCGGCGCACCGGTGAACACGGGCGACACGTCTGATGCCATGTTGCAGGCGGCGTTGCTCATCGCCACCACCGAGTCGCCGTTCGTGATTCGTCAGGGTGTGCAGACGGGTCGCGTCTTCGCCGGGTTCCTGGGCAGCGAGCACAGGCGGACCTACACGCTGATGGGCGATCCGGTCAACACGGCCGCACGCATGCTGGGCAAGGCCGGCGATCGCGAGATCGTGGCGGTCGCTTCGGTCGTTGCCGATACGCGAACCGTGTTCCTCAGTGACGAGCTCGAGCCGTTCTTGGTGAAAGGAAAGACCCAGCCGATCATCGCCCACAAGGTGCGCGAGGCCACCGGCCGTATCCGGCGTGACACATCGGGTTCGCGGCTTTTCGGGCGCCAGGCAGAACTGGACGTGTTGACCCGCGCCGTCGGCCAGCTGGGCCAGACCGTGCAGCTGGTCGGGGTGGCCGGTGTCGGCAAATCGCGTCTGCTCGACGCGGCCTGGGACGCCGCCGAGGGGCTCAGGGTGTATCAGGGGGCCTGCACGCCCTACGGCTCGGCATCGCCCTACAGCGTGTTCCGCCCGCTGCTGCGCGGTGGCACCGGCATCGGACCCGATGCCCATTCCAGCCTGGCCGGTGACCGTCTGACCGAGCTGGTCACCCGCATCGCACCCGAGCTGTTGGCAATGCTGCCGTTGCTGGCCGTGCCGTTCGGTGCACGCGTCGCGTCCACACCCCAGGCAGACGCGATCGAGCCGAAGTTCCGGCGGGTGCAGATCCACGAGTTGGTCGCGCGGTTCCTGGACATCGCCCTCAGCGGTCCCACGCTGTTGGTCGTCGAGGATGTGCACTGGATCGACGACGCTTCGGGCGACCTGCTGAACCACCTCATCCGCGCCTCGGCCGATCGGCCATGGGCTGTCATCGTGACCCGTCGCCCCGAGGGTGGGTGGCAGATCGACGACGACCGGGGCCACGTCAGCCACGTCCACCTCGAGGCTCTCGACGATGCAGCAGTCAGGCAGCTGGCGGTGGAGGCCAGCACTCGGTCACTGACCGACGTCGATCTGGATCTGATCGTCAGCCGGTCGCAGGGCAATCCACTCTTCGCCATCGAACTCGCTCGTGTGCTGGCCGACGACAGCGGCCAGCTGCCCGACACGATCGAGCAGATCATCGCCAGTCGCATCGATCGGCTGAAGCCCGCCGAGCGACGGCTGGTGCGTGTTGCGTCGGTGCTGGGCAACCAGTTCGACGAGACCGTCGTTGCGTCGATGCTGCACGACGACGACGCTGACACCGACGTGGACGAAGCGCTGGCCGGAGCAGAACTGTCCGGGGCCGTCGCCCGGCGATCTGCCGGCACGTGGACCTTCAATCATGCGCTGTACCGCGATACGGCGTACGAGGGCTTGCCGTTCGGCCGTCGCCGGCGCCTGCACCATCAGGCGGCGACGATCATCGAAGATCGCGCCCTCGATGCTGCGGTCGTCGCGCCGTTGCTGTCGCTGCACTATGCGGCGGCGCGGATGTACGAGCAGGCCTGGCGGTACTCGCTGCTTGCCGGCTCGGCTGCCAAGGACCAACATGCGACCAGCGAAGCCGCCGCTGCCTACGAGCGGGCACTGGCCGCGGGGCGGCATTGCCGGCACCTGGCCCCGGCCGACCGGTCTGCCATTGCCGACCAGTTGGGTGACCTGTACTACGACCTCGGACGATTCGACGACGCAGCCCGCGTGTACAGGCTGGCGCGTCGCACCACGGCCGATCCGGTGATGGTCGCCGGTCTGATCCGCAAGATCGGGTCGGTGTGCGAGCGGCAGGGCCAGCCCGATCGTGCGATCGCCTGGTATGCGCGGGCGGCGCGAGCGGTTCCCGCCGGAACCGACGCCAAAGAGTGGTTGCTGGTTCGCGCCGAGATCGCGTTGGCTGAAGCCGGGTTGCGGGCTCGCCAGAACCAGAACGAGCGGTGCTTACAGCTTGCTCGATCGGCCAGGGCCGACACCGACCGCGCCGGGGATGCCCGCGTGGGTGCGCTTGCTCTTGAGCGCATCCATCTGGCGCTGACCTACCTCGGTCACGGCGACCCCGAGTCGACGGGTAAGCAAGCACTGGAGGCGTATCGCAACCTGGACGACCGAGGCGGTATGGCTCGGGTCCTGATCAACCTGGGCATCGAGGCGTACTTCCAGTCGCGTTGGGACGAGGCCAGCGATCTGTACCTCGAAGCACTTGATGTCGCCCAGCGAACCGGCGATGTTGTTCTCGCTGCCACAGCTGCCATCAACAGCGCAGAGATCCTGTCGGATCAGGGCGAGTGGGGTCAGGCCAGCGAACTGCTGGCCGGCGCTCAGCGCAACTACACGGCGGTCGGCTACACACCCGGAATTGCGGCGTCGATGCTGTTCGACGGCGTTGCCGCGTGTCGTGACGGACGGTTCGCCGAGGCCCAGACCAGCTTCACCTCGGCGCGCGGGCTGCTGCACCGGCTGAAGATGGTCGACCTGTTGGACGAGCTCGATGCTCGCGAGTTGGAACTGGACCTGTTGCGCGGCAATGCCTCGGTGGCGCAGTACCACGAACTGGCAGACCGCTTCGGTCCCGACCACCAATGCACACCGCGCGTGCGACGACTGCTCGGTATCGCCCAGCAACTGGACGGCGACACCGAGCGCGCCGTCTCGACGCTGCTCGAGGTCGTCGACATGACTCCTGCGGGCAGCTTCGAGCAATCGCAGACGTTCCTCGCGCTGGCTTGGGCGGCGCCCGATGCCGGCGACGCCGACGGCTGGCGCGCCGAGGCAGCGCGCATCAACGTCAGTCTGGGTATCCGCCGTCTACCGCCGATGCCGACGTCAACGGTGACTGGTTCCTAACACGCTCGACTGTTGGTCGCAGCCGCTGCCGTCTTGCCGTCGAGGCGCCAGGTCTGCGTGCCCGAGGCAAAGGTGTTGGTGAACACCGCTTGCTTCAGACCGGGCTGGAAGATCTGCGGCTGACCGCGTAGGTATGGGGTTGCCGTGAAGGTGTTCTGCACGCCCGCGACGGTCGGCACCGCGATCGCGAAGGGCGCTGGGTTGTTGTATCCCCACCTGGCCAAGTACCGGGGGGTGACCGTCGGCCCGCGGTTCACGACGCATTCGAGCACCGGCGTGATCTTTTGGGTGACCGACGTGCGCACCGTGACGTCATCGGTGCCGCATGCCCCGCTGGCGTCACAGATCTTCACGGTCACCGTTCGCACAGCGGTGGAACTGTAGATGTTGGCGGCAATGAACTGGCTGTTGCTGTTCAGGATCAACGGGGTGAACGGTCCACCGGCTGCCCATTGCACCGAAGCGGTGAACGGTCCCGGCCCGCCGGGGTCGCTGAACGAACCAGTCAACACCACGACGTTCGATCGGAACCCGATGTCGTTCAATCCGACGATCCCCATGTCGGCCAGTACCACCGGCGGGGTGTTGAGGACCAACGTGATCGTCTTCGAGACCGTGGTGGTGTTGCCGGCGACATCGGTTGCGAAGAAGGTGCGGACGTTGGCACCGGGGGTGAGGGTCGAGGCAGCGAACGACTGGTTCGCGCAGTTCGTCGTGGCGATGCCCGAGCCGGGGGCGTCGGTGGCCACACAGGTGATGGTCACAGTGTCAGCGATGCCGACCGTTGTCGGTGCGGTCACGGTGACGATCGGAGCGACCCGGTCGAGGGTGTAGGTGAACGTGAAGACTGCCCCCGTCTGGCCGGCGAAGTCGGTCGCCCGGGCCGTGATCGTGGTGGGGCCGTCGATCAGCAGCGTCAACGTAGCCGTCGAACCGGCAACGGTGGTCGGAGCGATCGTGTTGGCCCCTGCTGCGGAGTACGTCACCGAGACCGGGCCCGAGCCTGGATCGATCGCAGTCAGTTTCACCGAGGCCACCGACCGCGCGCCCGCCGAGGGATCTGCCGTCACCGTGGGACCGGTGCCGTCGATCTGGACGGTTCCGGTGATCTCGTGAGCACCATCACTCGTCATGACGCTCCAGGTGTGCGAACCATCTCCGGTGATCTGGAACGCTCCGCTGAGTGGAGTGTTCGTGGGGAACGCAACGCCGTCGACCGAGTACACGTACGAGGTCGAGGTGGTCACGTTGACCGTGACGGTTCCGCTGAACCAGCCGTTGGTGATGGCCGGGCCGGTCGGCGTGGCGGTCAGGACGTTGGCAGGCGGCGTCGGCAGTTGCACCGGCGGTTGCAGGTTGTCCTCGAAGTTGAGTGCCTTGTTGGTGGCGAAGCCCACATTGCCGGCGTGGTCCTTGGCCTGGACGATGAACTCGACGCTGTTCGTGCCTGAGGCGAGCGCCAACGAGCCGGTCCACCGGGTGGTGCCAGGCGTGCGGACCAGATCGACACCAGTCCATGCTTTCGCCAGACCGAGCCCCGGGTTCTGGGCCACCAGCACGAACACCCGGTCGACGACTCCGCCGTCCTCGGCGGTGACGCCCAGCGAGAGTCGGCCGTTGACGATCTGTGACTCGACCGAGCCGATCGTGGGTGGCAAGAAGTCGCTCTCGGTTGGATCTGCGTAGTACACGACCACGTTGATGTTGTCGTCCAGGCGCTGCACCTTGTTGTCGGATCGGTACTGGCCGGTGGCCAGCACCAACTGCTGCCGCTGCCCCGACGGACCGGTGGACGAGGTGATCTCCAATGGTTTGGTCGGGAAGGCGACGTCACCGATCGCTGGCTCGGGTTGCCCTGCCGATTCGTCGAAGACGGGTGTCGCGATCACCGGATTCGGCTCCAGAAGGTAGTCGGAGACCATGTTCAGGACCATCGCACCATGAGCCACCTTGGCCAGCGCGGTGGGATCGGTGGGCGAGACCACCGAGATGTCGCTGACGGTCTTGGGTTGGATCGGCCGACCCGGCGCCACGATGGTCTGCTCGGCGCCAGTGGCGCCGTCGGGTCCGTCGTTGCGGTAGTAGAAACCGCCGTCGTTGGGCGCAGTCACCTTTCGGTTCAGGGCGTCGACGAAGGCAGTGCTGGCCGGCGTGCCCGTGGCATCGGGGGTGGCCTGACGCGTGGGCGTGGCCGGTGCTGGTTGCGTGGCCAGGCCCACTCGATAGAAGGGCAGTCCGAAGAAGGTGGATTCCATCACGGCCTTCTCGTCGTACACACTGAAGGTCTGCAACCCGGCGACGTACTGGTTCTTGGCCCACGCCAAGGCCTGACCGACAGTGCTGGACGACACGGTGGCGCTGGGATCGAGGTCGAACGGTGAGGTCACCTGATCGGCGAACAGCGTCATCAGCTGTTCTGTGTAGGCCACGCTGGCCGTGTCGCCGTAGCCGAAGCCCGTGTTGCCCACGAACAGCGCCCGTTCCTTCCCCAACTGTTGGGCCCAATCCTGGTTGGTGCTGCCGATCAGGATGTCGCTGACCGACAGACCCGAGTGGCAACCCATCGAGAACACGAGGGACTGCGACAGGTCGGGGCCGGTGCCCAGGCCAGATGCCACGGTCTCGGCAATCAGGTTGTCGGTGAAGCCGGGCACCTGATCGCCCACGGCGGGCAGCGCGCGGTAGTGGTCGAAGTGGGCGTTCAACGAGATGAGCGCGTTCGTGCGAGCCCGGGAGATCGCGGCGACAGCGTCGACCCGATCCCAAGCCCGACCGGTGGCGGCATTGCCCACGTAGCCGTCGGCGAGGTCGGCGTCGACACCGCGCGTCAATGCAGCCGATGTGAGCTCGGACGCCACCTTGGCAGAACCGTCGGCGAGGAAGTCGTAACCCAGGACCGCGGCAGTACTGATCTGCAGCGTTCCCTGGAACCGGACGAAGGTGTCGAGCGCATCGACGATCTCGGCCGGAGTCTCGACCAAACGACCCAACCCCACATCGGTGACGTACAGGTAGCGATCGCCCAGCGAACGTGCTGCCGCGTCGCCGTACGGCTCGTCGGACAAGATGCTGCTCTCCCACAGGTGCGACGTCGCTGCGTTGCGGCCACTGGCGTTCGGTGCAGCGAGGTCGCCGTCGAACTCGTGGCGGAAGTCGTACTCGTTGGCCACTTCGGTGCGGTCCGACAAGCGCGCCATCGGGATCAGTTGGTCGCCGCCGACGATCACGATGTGCTTGAACTGCGCACGCTTCGGATCGACGAGGGCGTTGATCCGCGAGACGACGGCGTTGGCCGCGTCGGGAGTGCAGGCACCCGTCGACAAGTCCCACGCCGTGTAGGCCGCGCGGACCGATGCGTCACCGTCCACGGGCACGACCACCGGGTTCAGACCCAGCTGCGGATTGGTGTTGAGGTACGTGGTCAGCCGGGCGATCGCATCGGTCACCGCAGTGCGCGATGCCGCGCCGTAGAGCTGTTGTGTCCTGGTCTGGTTGACCAGGATCAAGGTGTTCGCAGCGGCAGGGATGACGGGAATCGTCGGCGAGGGGCCGATGACAGCAGCGGGCGTCGTCACACGGCACTCAGGCGGAACCTCGGCATTGTTGATCTTCATCTGCAGTGCCGCTGGGTTCGACGAGATGGCACCGTTCGCGCCGTAGACCTGCACGTAGTACGTGCCGGCTCGCAGACGACCAGTGGTGATCGATTCGTTCTTCGTGCCGGCCAGGTTCGACACGCTGATCAGCTGCAGCGATGAATCAAGGGCATCCAGCCGCGGGAAGTCGTTCAATGCTTGGGCATCTGCGCCCGAAACATCAGGGTCGGTCACGGGGGTCAGTGGATCATCGGCGCTGATCGGGCCCAGTGCCGCCCCAGCGGCCGCCGATGTGGGGTCGCCCCACAGCGCGAGGTCGAGGTCGGCATCCAGGTTCGACAACCCGACCACCAGTTCGCCACCCTCGGGCACGACGATTCTGAACACGTCGATGTCGGTCGGGCTGGCGACGTAGGTCAGATAGACGTTGTCCTGAGCGGCCGACGTTGTTTGGCGGGCACCGCCCACCACCGCGAAGTCGTTTGGCTCCAGTCCTTCCACCACTTTGACACCACTGGTCGCCGGCACGATGACGTCAGTGCCAACGATGCGAGCCGTGGCCGCAATGGTGGCCGGGCCCAGCCGAAGTCCCGGCGTCATGTCGAACGAGACCGAGTTGCGGATGCTGGGCGTTGCTCTCAACGTCCAGCTCAACGTCTGACCGTTCACTGTCGGTTCCAGCGCTGTTGCGATGGCGCCGGTGGCCGTGGTCTGCACCACGCCGCTGCCGGGGATGTAGGCGGCAGCGTCGGGTAGGTCGATCTCGAGCGTGACGGTCTGCGGTGTGGGCGCGGTCAGGGTGAAGCCGGCAGTGAACGGCTTGGCAGCGATTGCCGACGAGGGAAGCGTGGCCACGTTGACGCGTTGCAACGGGGCACTGCCTTGTGCCAGCGAGGCCGGATCGATGAGGGCAAGCAGCAGATCGCCCAGGGTGAATCCATCGATCACATCGCCTTGGGCAACATCGGGGATCAGCTGAGTCAGCAGCTCGCCGATGGTCAAGCCCTGGAACTGCGGCTGGCCGAGGAGGTCCTGCAAGGTCATGTGGCCCAGTTGCTGTGGCGTCAGGCCACCGAGGGTCCCGCTGGTGCACGGGACGCCACAGTTCAGCGGTCCGACGATGGTCTCGAGGGCTTCGACGGTGATGAACCCGAGGACCGGTGTCAGCATCGACAGTGTCAATCCAGGGCCCGGGTTGGTGCTGCCATCCAACAGATCGCCGATGGTCACCTTGCCCAGCGAGTCCAGATCGCCCAGCGACAAGCCCAGACCATTGATCTGTTGACGCAGCAGTGCGGCGCCCGCTTGATCGCGCAGGGCCGCCACCAGGTCGGCGAAGGTCACGTCGGCCAGGTACGTGCCGAGGTCGCCGAGTTGCGTCAGGTCGAACACCGTCGAGCTGAACGGGATGTCGCCCAGGGTGAGATCGTCCAGATCGGACAGGCTGCCGATGTTCAGCGCGCTCAGGGCAATGGCCGCAGTCAGCTGTTGCACAGTGAACGTCGTGAAGTACGGCGCCAACTCGCCCAGCCGAATCCCGGTCGTCGCAACCTGGATGTCGCCCAGGGTGGTGGTTGCGGGAACGGCACCCTTCGCGAACGCGTCGCCCAGCGTGCCGCTGGCACAATCGACGAGGGCACAGTTGACGTTCACCAGTGGGATGGCAGACAGCGGAATGGCTCGCAGCGGCGACGCCTGCACGTTGATGTCGCGCAGCACGATGGCCCGCAACGGCGAACCAGCAACCGAGATTGCCTGCAGGTTGATGGCGCGCAGCGGAATGGCCGACAACGGAATGGCTGACAACGGGATGGCTCGCAATGGCGCCCCGACAGCGTCGATGGCGCGCAGTGGAATGGCCGACAACGGCGAACCGGCAACGTTGATCGCCCGCAACGGGATGGCCCGCAGCGGTGTGGTCCCGAGCGTGATCGAATTGAGGTCGATCGCCCGCAATGGAATGGCGCGCAGCGGGATGGCCGACAACGGGATGGCTCGAAGTGGCGACGCCCCCAGCGTGATCGACGCCAGGTTGATCGCCCGCAATGGAATGGCCCGCAGCGGCACGCCGTTCACCGACACGTCGCGCAGCGTTGTGGTGGCCGGATCGGCGCCGCCGCTGCAATCAAAACCGGTGCCGGTGCCGGCCAGCAGAGCGCACCACGCATCGGCGTAGCCACGGACCGCATCGGGCGTCACACCGTCCAGTGCAATTGCTCGCAGCGGAGTATCTGCCAGCACGATGGCGCTCAGCGGCACCTCTGCCAACTTCGCGCCCTGTACCTGGATCGCCGACAGCGGCGCTCCCGCAGCATCGATGGCTCGCAGCGGTGATGCATCGAGTGTGATCGAGGTCGGGACCGCGCTGACCGCGCCGTTGACGGCGATGCCGGTGGCGCTCAGCGGGATCGCCGACAACGGGATCGCCCGCAACGGGATGGCCGACAGTGGAATCGCCGACAGTGGCGAATTGGCGATGGTGATCGCTCGCAACGGAATCGCCGACAGCGGGCTGGCGGCGAGGTTGGTGTTCCCCAGCAGGATCGCGCGCAGCGGGGCGGCGGCCGGATCGGTGGCCGACAAGGGAATGGCGCGCAATGGGATTGCCCGCAGTGGCGCAGGCGACAGTGCGGCGCCGCGCAACGAGAGCGCCATGAGGTTCTCGTCCAGCGCAGCGTCGCACGATTGGCCGGTGATGGCCAGGATGTCGGCCAGGATGGCGCACCACGGATTCGGGTTGGTACCCGCAGGTGCCAACGCAATCGCGCGCAGCGGGGTAGCGCCCAGCGCGATCGCGGCCAGAGGGATGGCCGACAACGGTGTGCCATTCACGTCGATCGCGCGCAACGGGGTGGAAGCGAGTCGCGCGTACACGACGTCGTTGGCGAAGGCTTCGCCCAGCGTCAGGGTGCTGAGCGGCTGGTTGACCAACTCGGTCCCGGCCAGCAGCACGGGCCAGCCCCCATCGACGTTCACCTCGACCAACGAGATGGCGCGCAACGGTGCGGAGTTCACCATGATGGCGCGCAATGGGGTTGCACCGATCGTGATCGCCGCCAGCGAGGTGTCCTTCAGACCGATGGCCGTGATCGACGACGACGAGATGGTCGAGGTGTCGCGGATTGCAGTTGCGCTGCGGTCGAAGTCCTTCACCGGCACGCCCGCTGCGCCAACGACGAAGTTGGTCCCGCTCTGGTCAGCGACGCTCAGATCAAGGTCGAGCCCAAGGGTGCCGTTGGCGTCGCCGTCAGCGATCAGAGCGACGTTCGAGAACTGCGACGTGTTGCCGGCGGCATCGGTGGCGGTGGCGACGAGCGGGGTGCCGATGGTCACGCCCAGGATGCTTCCGGATCCCAGGGTGGTCGACGCCGAGCCCGGGGCGTCGACCGTGAAACGACTCACGAACGTGCGGCCCTCGCCGCTGAGGGCGTTGTCGGCCGAGTAGACGTCGATCTGGATGGGGTACGTGCTTGCATCGACGGCCGAATCGATCGTGTAGCTGACAACCACTTGGCCATCGAACGACGCGGCGGTGATCGTCGGTGCGTTCTGCAGACGGTTGGCACCTGCGTCGCCGTCACCCGCATCGTTGGCGATCGAGCCGATGTTGATGCCGAGCCCCGCGTTGGCGTAGAAGCTGTTCCCCACGATGCGAACGGGCGCGTTGTTACCGAAATCGGTCAATCTGACGCCGTCGCCCTCGGTGCTGTTGGCAATGATGTTGCCGTCGCTGAACGCGTCGCCGCCGACACGCACGATGCCAGGTGTTGCTGTGGCCGTCGTGAAGATGTCGATACCACGGCTGTTGCCGATCGGGTTCACGCCGTTGATGTCGACGCCGATGTAGTTACCGCGAATCGAACTGTCGCCGTCGCCGATGAAGTATCCGGTGATTGCGCCCTCGTTCGCGGTGCCGAAGAAGTCGGAGTTGCCGGAGATGACGTTGCGTCCGGCTGTGGTGCCGTCGCCGATGACGGCCCGGCTGGAACCACCCGACACGATGCCGCCGCGCCCGTTCGCCAGTGCCGCCAGGCCGGTGGCATCAACGCCGATCAGGTTGCCCAGCACCGATACGTCGGGCGCTTGCATGTACACGCCAGCGGCGATGTTGCCGGACAACAGGTTGTCCTTGATGATGCTGTTGCCCCCGAATGAGCACGGGCACACGCCCGACAGGTTGGGCAGGTCCAGCAGGCCGGCTGCGTCGGTGCCGATGAAGTTGCCCTGGACCGTCAGATTGGTCGAGGCGCCAGAGACGAAGTCGTACGCGTACACGCCGTCGTTGTCGTTGCCGGAGATCAGGTTGC
>JANNFQ010000725.1:0-1902 GCA_031380045.1 Acidimicrobiaceae bacterium | reverse complement strand
GAGAACGGCGGATGGTCCTCGTACATCTTCGCCTCGAAGGCTTCACTCGCTCGGGTCATGCTGCCTCCTGCCCACCGGACTGGCACACTAGGCCGTGCGGTGCATCGATCGAGCCCGTCGCCAGCCACCGTGGGAGCCGAGGGTGTCGAGGGTGTCGAAAAGGTCACCGTGGCGGGGGCCATCTCGACAGGGGGGTGCTCCACATCTCATCCCGCATGCCGCGGGCCACGAGATCATCCGCCAGGGTCGGCGAGATCTGCATCTGGTGCGGATGACACCCGACATCATGTACGACCAGTTGATCGGTGCCGGATGCGCGACCCGGCTGACGTTCTCGTGGGGCGGCAACCCTGGCGTCGGCTCGTTGCACAGATTTCGTGACGCAGTCGAGAATAGGTGGCCGCATGTACTCGAGATCGAAGAACACAGCCATGCCGGCATGGCCACGCGGTACACGGCTGGCGCTTCTGGACTTCCCTTCGGTGTGCTGCGCGGCTACGTGGGTACCGACCTGCCCACCCGCACGACCACCATCACGCCCATCGTGTGCCCGTTCACGGGCGAGCAGCTCACGGCGGTTCCTGCCCTGACGCCTGATGTCACCGTGGTCCACGCCCAGCGTGCCGATCACGACGGCAACGTCCAGATCTGCGGGCTGGTGGGCATTCAGAAAGAGGCGCTGCTGGCTGCCAAGGCAACGATCGTCACCGTCGAGCAGATCGTCGATGAACTGCCGCCCACGCCCGGTGCCATCGTCATTCCGGGGTGGGCGCTGGACGCGGTGTGCCACGTGCCCGACGGCGCGCATCCCAGCTTCGCCATGGGATACAGCGACCGCGACAACGCGTTCTATCGAGCCTGGGACGACATCTCCAAGTCACGCGATGCGTTCATTGAGTGGATCAACCGGCACATCCTGGCCACCGTCGACTTCGCCGAGTACCTGCGCTCGATCGGTCATGAACGCGGCGGTGCGCGTGTCTGATCAGCCACATGTCGCCGTGGCGACCCCGCCCGGTCGCAGCGCGATCGACGCCGACGATCTGATGATCGTGAACGCGGCGCGCTGCCTGGGCGAACTGGCTGCCGCCGGCCGGGCGGTGTGCTTCGTGGGCATCGGTCTGCCCTCCACCGCAGCCAATCTGGCCAGGCGTCTGTACCAGCCCGCGCCGGTGTTGGTGTACGAGAGTGGTTGCATCGGTTCGAAGCCCACCCGGCTGCCGTTGTCGATCGGCGACGGCGAGCTTGCCGAAACCGCCGATGCGGTCGTCAGCGTTCCCGAGATGTTTGCCTATTGGCTGCAGGCCGGGCGGATCGACGTCGGGTTTCTGGGTGGCGCGCAGCTGGACAAGTACGCCAACATCAACTCCACCGTCATCGGCAGTTACGACGCCCCACGCACCCGCCTTCCCGGCGCCGGTGGTGCGCCCGAGATCGCCGCCTCGGCCGGCCAGGTCATGGTCATCATGCGTCAGACAGCGCGGGCGTTCGTGACGCGATGCGACTTCCGTTCGTCGATGGGTTTCGGAGACGGGCCCGGCGATCGCGAGCGACTGGGTCTTCGTGGGGGAGGGCCCACGTTGGTCATCACCGATCTGGGTGTGCTGCAACCCGACCCGAAGTCGTGTGAGCTGGTGATGACCTCGATGCATCCGGGCGTGACTCGTGATCAGTGCACAGCCGCCACCGGCTGGCCGTTGCGATTTGCCGACGATCTGGGCCAGACCGCGTTGCCGACGAACCACGAGATCGACGCGTTGCGAGAGCTCCAGGCAGCGTGACGTTCGACTTCGTCGACGAGGCGCTGCCGCAACGGGTGGTGTTCGGCGCAGGCAGGCGACACCCCTTGGCCGACGAGGTACGCACGGGCGGCGGCGGACGATGGCAACGGGCCGCCGTTCA
>JANNFQ010000677.1:0-12008 GCA_031380045.1 Acidimicrobiaceae bacterium | reverse complement strand
ACGGTGAAGACCTACCAGCGCAGCGGGGCAACGGTCACGTTGCTGCCGGCCAACGATCGCCTGGGTCCCATGGTGTTCGGCGCCGACGAGGTCAGCGTGTTCGGCCGCGTCGTCACCGTCATGCGCCGCCTCTAGATCGCGGGCTCAGCGTGGGGGTGGCGCAGGCCAGGCCGATGGCCCCGCCGGCGGGTCATCGGGGCGTTCGATCGGAACGGTCGGCTCCTTCGGCGGGCCGGGTTCGGCGGGGTCGGCGGGCCGCACGGTGGGCGGCACCGGCTGCCACACGGGTGGTGCAATGCGTTCGGGCGTCGGCGACCACTGCGGTGGCACGGGTGCCGAACGCGGGCCGGGTGCCGGCGGCGGCACGAGGACCGGCGGTGCCGGCGGCCACCCGGTGGTCAGTGGCGCCGGCGGAACCGGCGCAAACCCTGGGTCGAACGTCGCGGCCGTCGCGCCGTACGCAGACGGGGTTGCCACTGCAGGGGGCGGTGCCTTGCGGCGACGCAGACCCAGCACCAACATGATGCCGCCGACCAGCACACCGACCAGGAAGGCCAGCCCGCCCAGCGCCTTCAAGGTGTCGGCACTGTTTTTCGGGTTCTTGCCGATGGCGATGGCGAAATCGGTGTCGGCCGATGTGACGGTGATGTCGTAGTCGCCGGGCTCGTCGATCTGAACAGTCGCGATTGATTGGCCGACCGCGCCACCAGCGTCGTAGTCCCGACCGGAATCGCGATTCAGGTCGATGGTGTCACCGGCCTTGTTCTGCACAGCGACATCCACATCAGGCAGGCCGTCGCCGGCGAATTGGTACTCGGCATCGCTGTTGCTGCAGTCGCCGCGCACCTCGCCGATCGAACCGACCGTCTCGACATACACCGTGAAGGTGCCCGACTGATCGAACCGCAGCGAAGTGACACAACCCACTGGCGCACGCGCCAGGTTCTGGACGCTGTCGTCGTAGTTCTTGTCGCTGGCCGCGATCATCACGATGCCGGCAGCCACCCCGGCGACCATGATGAGCGCGCCGGCGGCGATCAGCCCGGTTCGCCTGCCACCCGGGCCGCTGCTGGCGGCGAACGGAGTGCTGGGCTGGTACACCACGGGCGGCGCGCCGAACGACGCGGCCGGATCACCGTTCGGTGGGAACTGCTGAGACGACATTCACTGCACCCCCAGTCGCTGGGCGACCTGTTCGATTCGTTCGTCTGGTTGTACCACGGCAACACGAACGTTGTTGGCACCGCCATCACCATAGAAGTCTCCGGGACTGACCAGCGCGCCACCCTCCACAGCCAGACGCTGGGCAAAGTTCCAGCCGTCGCCGGCGTCGAACCACAGATAGAAGCCGCCCGCCGGTAGTGCGATCGGCAAACCCGACCATGTGCTGAGCACATGTGCCATCCGTTGCAGCCGGTGCAGATAGCGCTGTCGTTGCAACTGCACATGCGCGTCGTCGGCCAACGCAGCCTGGCCTGCAGCCTGCGCAGGCCCAGGAACCAGCATGCCAACGTGCTTGCGCACCTCTTTCAAGTACGTCACCAGTTCGGTGTCGCCCGCGTAGAAGCCGACGCGCAGACCGGCCAGATTCGAACGCTTCGACAACGAGTGCACGGCGACCACGCCATGGGTGCCGGTCTGCAGCACGGTTCGCGCCGGGCCCTGCCACGTGAACTCCACATAGCACTCGTCGCTGAACACCGGTACGCCGTGACGACGCCCCCATGCAGCCGCTGCGTCCAGATCGCTGAGCGCTCCCGTGGGATTCGACGGGCTGTTGACCCACAGCATCAACGCCCGATCGATGTCGGCGGCGTCGATGGCGTTCAGGTCGATGCCGCCGTCGGCGCCCATGGGCACCGGCACCGGCCTGCAGCCGGCCAGGACTGCGCCCATGTGGTAGGTGGGATACGCGACTGCCGGGTACAACACGGTGTCGCGGCTTGGTGTGCGCAGCTTCAAGAACTGTGGCGTTGTGGCGACGAACTCTTTGGTGCCGATGCACGCGGCGACCTGATCGGGGTTCACGTCGAGGCCGAAGCGATCGCCGATCCACGTGCAGATCTGGCCACGGAGCCCGACGGTGCCGATGCTGGGCGGGTAGCCGCGCTCGGTGTTCGAGGTTGCCAGCGCTGCGATAACGGTTTGCGGCGGCGGATCGCACGGTGTTCCGATCGACAGATCGACCACGCCGCCGTCGTGCTGGGCGCATAGGGCAGCCAGGCCATCGAGGCGGTCGTAGGGATACGGCGGCGGGACGAAACCCTCAACGTTGGGCATGCCCGAACATTGTGCCACTCGAGGTGGGCCGGGCTTCAGGTACCGGGCTCCGACGCATGTCTCAGGTGCATGTCTCAGGTGCAGGTCTCACTCGCCAGGGTGGACGACGAACTCGGCCAACCGACCGGCCGATGCGTCGGCCAGCCGGGCCCGCACGCGCACGCCACCGTCTTCGTGCGACGTGGACACCACCTCGCCTTCACGATGCACCGAGGCCAGCACATCGCCGCGGTCGTACGGAATGAGCAACTCGACCGGCGCCGTGATGGCACGCAGCCGATCGCCCAGGGTGGCCAGGAAGACATCGATGCCTTCACCCGACACTGCGCTGAGGGCAACCGAGCCCTCGTGATCTGCCATCAGCTCCTTGGCCACATCGTGAGCGACATCGGCCTTGTTGAAGATCAGCAACTCGGGCACGGTGTCGGCGTCGATCTCGGCCAGCACGGTGCGCACTGCGGCGATCTGCCCAACCGGGTCGGCGGCCGACGAATCGACGACGTGCACCAGGAAATCGGCCTCGCTGGCGACCTCGAGCGTGCCCTTGAACGCCTCGATCAACCCGTGCGGCAGACGCCTCACGAAGCCGACCGTGTCGGTCAACAGCACCGGCTCGCCGCCCGGCAGCGACAGGCGTCGTGTGGTGGGGTCGAGGGTGGCGAACAGCCGGTCTTCGACCAGGACGCCGGCCTGCGTCAGGCGGTTGAGCAACGTGCTCTTGCCGGCGTTGGTGTAGCCGACGATGGCCACCGAAGCCAGACCACTGCGAGCGCGACTCTTGCGTTGCAACTGGCGGGTGTGGCGCAGATCTTGCAGGTCGTGATCGAGTCGAGTGATGCGACGCATCAGCGTGCGGCGATCGGTTTCGAGCTTGGTCTCGCCCTTGCCACGGGTGCGCGTGCCGATGCCACCGCTCTGCTGCGACAGGTTGGCCTTGATACCCCGGCGCAGGCGCGGCAGCCGGTAGCGCAGCAACGCCAACTCGACCTGGGCCTTGCCTTCGAGGGTGTGGGCGTTCTGGCCGAAGATGTCGAGGATGACTGCGGTGCGATCGATGGCGGTACGGCCGAGCAGTTTCTCGAGGTTGAACTGCTGGGCCGGGCTGAGGTCGTTGTCGAACACCACTGTGTCGGCATCAACCTCGAGACACAACTGACGCAACTCTTCGACCTTGCCCTTACCGATGAACCAGGTGTGGTCGGGCGTGTCGCGGCGTTGCACCAGGCGACCGGCTTCATCGGCGCCAGCGGTATCGATGAGTAGGGCCAACTCGTCGAGACCGGCCTCGGTGTCGTCGTCGGTGTGACCCCGCAATGTGACCCCGACCAGAACGATGCGCTCGCGTTTGGTGCGCTCGATGAGCGTTGCGCCGAGTGCTTCGTTGTAACCGTTGGTCATGCGACTGCCTGTGTGAGCTGGATGGTGATGGTGCCGACGTATGCGCTGGGGCCGATGAGTGTGACCCGGCCGGACGAGGGGTGGTCGACGCGAACCCTTGCACGTCCGCCGTCCATCTGCACGTTGATTTCCTGGGTGCTGGCCGGTACCAGCCCCCATGCCACTGCGGCGACAGCGCTGGCGCACGCACCGGTGCCACACGCCTGGGTGATGCCGGCGCCACGCTCGTGCACCCGCATGCGGATGCTGGTGGGGTCGGCGCACGGTTCGACGATCTCGAGATTGGTGCCAGGAACCAGTTGGCCCAGAGACAGCAGATCGACACCATCGATGTCGTCGACCGCGACCACGGTGTGCGGGTTTCCGACGCTGAGATGCATCACTGGCCGGGCCTGATCGCAGCCGACCTGATCCCAGCCCTGCGGCGCGCCGATGGGGAGTACCTGGCCCATGTCGACGCTGGCCTCGATGACGTTCGGCTGATCGGTAGCGAACAGTTCGACCAGCCGAGGACCGGCGTCGGTCAGGATGTTCTGTGGCGCCAGGCTGCCGTCGCGAGTGGCAATGGCCTGGGCAAAGCACCTGATGCCGTTGCCGCTCATCTCGGCGCGGCTGCCGTCGGCGTTGAACAGCGTCATCTGCGCCGCGTACCCCACGGCCTTGGAGGCGATCAGCAGCCCATCGGCGCCGATGCCCAGCCGGCGGTCGCACACGTCAACAGCAATGGCGGCGAGATCCAACGATGCGGCATGGCGATCGGGCAGCGCCAGCGCGACCAGGAAGTCGTTGCCCAAACCGTGATGCTTGGTGAGTTCGAGTTTCATCGTGACAGCAATTCCTGGATGACCGGCACAGCCTCGGTGACCGCGTCGGCCTGGATGTCGACCCACTGTACGCGTGGGTCGCGACGGAACCACCGTTCCTGGCGCACCGCGAACTGTCGGGTGCGAACGACGATCTGCTGCACGGCCTGATCCAGCGTGGCCCGCCCGTCGAGATGCTCGATGAGCTCTTTGTATCCCAACGCCTGCAGGGCAGTGCGCGACAACGCGAACTGCGCCCGCAGCCGCTGGACCTCGTCCAGCAAGCCGGCGTGCATCATGTGCTGTACGCGCTGTTCGATGCGCTGGGCGAGGTGCGGCCGAGACCAGCGCAGGCCGACCTGCACGAACGGCACGGGTGGATACGACTCGATGCCCGGCCCATACGAGCTGAACGGGCGGCCGCTGCCCACGCACACCTCCAGGGCGCGCACCACTCGACGCGCGTTGGTGGGCTCCATCTTCGTGGCCGCAACCGGATCGAGCAGCGCCAGCTCGCGGTGCAGGTGTTCGACCGGTTCGGTGGCCAAACGAGCCTCGAGGGTTGAACGCACGGCGGGCCACGTGGGGGGTATCTGCATGGGGTCGGTCAAGGCCCGTAGGTACAGACCGGTACCGGCGACGAGCAGCGGGGTGCTGCCGCTGAGTTGGATGCCGGCGATGGACGAGTTGGCGGCGGCGGCGAACTCGGCGACGGTGAACTCGCGGTCGGGGTCGACCAGATCGAGCCCGTGGTGCGGCACTGCCCGCTGGTCGTCGGCCGTTGGCTTGGCGGTGCCGATGTCCATGCCTCGATACACCTGCATCGCGTCCACCGCGACGATCTGGATCGACGAGCCACCAACTGCGCCGGTGGCCACCGCCATGGCGACATCGCTCTTGCCACTGGCGGTGGGGCCGAGGACGACGAGCGACGCGTTCAACCGGCCAGCACGCCGATGCGACGCTTGTGCGTGGGTTCGGACAGCAACTCGCGGAAGTCGCCGACCAAGTGGTGCGGGGCTGCACCCGTGATCTGCACCGTCGCGTACGCGCCGGTGCGCACCGGGTGCTGCGGCGTGAAGTGGACCAACTTGTTCTGACGAGTGCGCCCCGACAGCACCGATGCGTCCTTGCGGCTGGGGCCCTCGACCAGTACTTCTTCCACGCGACCGATGCGCTCACGATGCTTGGCGATGGCACTGCGCTCGACCACGATGCGCAACCGTTCGAACCGCTGCGCCACCACGGCGGGATCGACGAAGTGGTCAACCATTGTTGCTGCCTCGGTGCCACTGCGCGGCGAGAACACGAACGTGTAGGCGTAGTCGTACTGCGCCTGGGCGGCGACTTCGAGGGTGCGCTGGAAGTCGTCGTCGGTCTCGCCCGGGAAGCCGACGATGATGTCGGTCGACACGGCCAGATCGGGGATGGCAGCGCGGGCGGCTGCCAGGCGCTGTAGGTAGCGCTGGCCGGTGTATCCGCGATGCATCAGTGAGAGCACCCGGTCTGAGCCGCTTTGTAGTGGGTAGTGCAAGTGCTCGCACACGCTGGCCGTACCGGCCATGGCTGCGAACGTCTCGGGGCGCATGTCTTTGGGGTGCGGGCTGGTGAACCGAACTCGGCGAAGCCCGTCGATGTTGCCGACCGACGTGAGCAGATCGGCGAACAGCGGCCGCAGCCGAGCCTGGGCATCGCCATCGCGGCGCAGGTCCAGTTGCAGGTCACGTCCATAGCTGTTCACGTTCTGCCCCAGCAGCGTGACCTCGGTGACGCCCTGACCGACCAGGGTGCGGACCTCGTCGACGATCTCGTCGAAGGGTCGGCTGATCTCTTCACCGCGCACGCTGGGCACGATGCAGAACGCACACGAGTTGTCGCAGCCGATCTGAATGGTGACCCATGCGTTGTACGAGGTCTCGCGGCGGGCCGGCAGTGCCGAAGGGAACATGGCGTGGTCGTCGAGCACTGCCTCGTCGAAGATCTCGGTGATGGCGCCGTGGGTGGTGGCATGCTGCAACAGTTCGGCAGCACGGTGCACGTTGTGAGTGCCCAGGACCACGTCGGTCCACGGCGCGCGCTGACGCACCGTGTCGCGATCTTTCTGGGCGAGGCACCCGGCGATCACGATCTGGCGACCGTCTTTCTGTTCCTTCCACGCCTTCAGATGACCGAGGTTGCCGTACAGCTTGTTGTCGGCGTTCTCGCGAATGCAGCAGGTGTTGACCACGACAACATCGGCATCGTCCTGGTGATCAACGGCGACCAGACCATCGGCATCGAGCAACCCGGCGATTCGCTCGGAATCGTGTTCGTTCATCTGACACCCGTAGGTGTGCACGACATAACTGCGGGTCACGGCCGATCAGGCTATCGGCGGTGATGAGCCGCAGGCCCGAGGCCCCGAGGCGCCACTCAGGCCTGGCCGGTCCGACGACGGACCGGCCAGGCCGAGACGATCAGGATTGGAGAGGATCAGGACTGGACATCGACATCGATGGGAGCTTCGTCGGCCTCGGTGAAACCTTCGACTTCCTCGCCTTCGCCGATGCCGGCTTCCTTGCGTACCCGATCGGAGATCTCCATCATGATCTCGGGGTTGGCGGTGAGATAGCTCTTGGCGTTCTCGCGACCCTGACCCAGCTGTTCGCCTTCGTAGGTGAACCAGGCCCCCGACTTCTTGACGATGAGCATGTCGACCGCCATGTCGAGCAGCGAGCCCTCGCGGCTGATGCCCTTGCCGTACATGATGTCGAACTCGGCCTGCCGGAACGGCGGTGCCACCTTGTTCTTGACGACCTTCACCCGGGTGCGGGAACCGGTGATCTCGGTGCCATCCTTGATGCTCTCGATACGACGGATGTCGAGGCGCACTGACGAGTAGAACTTCAGGGCACGACCGCCAGGTGTGGTCTCGGGCGAGCCGAACATGACACCGATCTTCTCTCGCAACTGGTTGATGAAGATCATGATGGTGTTGGTCTTGTTGAGATTGGCGGTGAGCTTGCGCAACGCCTGGCTCATGAGGCGGGCCTGCAGACCGACATGCGTGTCGCCCATCTCGCCCTCGATCTCGGCGCGAGGCGTGAGCGCCGCCACAGAGTCGATGACGATGACGTCGAGCGCACCTGAACGCATCAGCATGTCGGCGATCTCGAGCGCCTGCTCGCCCGTGTCGGGCTGGCTGATGAGCAGTTGGTCGACATCGACCCCGATGGCCCTGGCGTAGATGGGATCCATGGCGTGCTCGGCGTCGATGTAGGCACAGATGCCACCGTTGCGCTGCGCCTCGGCCACGACATGCATGGCCAGCGTGGATTTACCCGACGACTCGGGACCGAAGATCTCGACGACACGGCCACGCGGCAGGCCGCCGACGCCGAGTGCGAGGTCGAGCGAGAGGGCACCCGTCTGGACCACGTCGATGGCCATGGAGCTCTTCTCGCCCATCCGCATGATGGACCCCTTGCCGTACTGCTTGTCGATCTGGGCCAATGCCATCTCGAGCGCCTTGTCGCGATCATTGCTCATCGTCGTGCTCCGTTCCTGCCTGATTGAAGTGGTGTGGGGACCGCGAGACGGACCCGATCTGGATGTTGGGCACCATACGAAGGGGGTGTGACGGGGTTGTCTGACGACCCTGCCGCACCGCCACCATGCGAGGCCGGTGTTCGAACGACATCACTGTAGTTACGAACAACCGTTCGATCAAGCATTTGCGTCAAGAACCATGTTTTATGGTCGCAGCATGGAGACTCACCCGTTCGACACCATCGCTGTCGAGGTCAGCGGCGACCGCGGCACACTGCGACTCGACCGTCCCGACAAGCTGAACCCACTCAGCACGCACACGCTGCACGAGATCGAACTGGCGGCCAGGTGGTTCGACGAGCACCTGGACCTGAAGGTGGTCGTGGTCTCGGGCGCAGGGCGTGCGTTCTCGGCCGGTGCCGACCTGGGTTCGTTCACATCGGCAGGCGCACCGGAAGACCGCGAACAGGGCTGGCGCATGGCCAGGGCGATGGACGAGATGCGCGCCGTCACGGTGGCACGACTGCATGGGTGGTGCGTGGGTGGCGGCGTGGTCGTCGCTGCCGGATGCGATCTGCGTGTGGCTGCCGAGACTGCACGGTTCTCGATCCCCGAGATCGATCTGGGCATTCCGCTGGCGTGGGGCGGCATCCCCCGCCTGGTGCGTGAGATCGGCCCGGCATTGACCAAGGAGCTGGTCATGACCTGCCGACCGTTCGACGCCCTCGAGGCACAGCGGGCCGGGTTCATCAATCGTGTCGTGCCCGAAGATCGCCTGGACGACGAGGTCGAGGAACTGGTCGCGCAACTCGTCGCCAAACCGAAGCTGGCCCTGCTCGAGACCAAGGCGCACGTGAATGCGGTCACCGAATCGATGGTGGGCACCGGGCGCAGCTGGGCCGATGCCGACGGGCTGAGCGCCGGCCTGCGCGACCCCGAGGGCCGAGCAGCAGCGCAGCGCTACCTGGACCGACTGCGACGCTGATCGGCGTCGCCTGGCCGCACCGCCGGCGCAGCGGCTGCGCGCGCCTGCTGCAGTTCGGCCGCCTCTGGCGGGTGCACAGCAAGGTCGAAGGCCAGCCACATGGTGTACGTGAATGGATAGATCAGCACCGGCACGACCACTGCCACCATCGCCAGCCCCACCACGAATGGCAGCACCGGAATGTCGGGCGACGTGACGACGAAGCCGACCACCATTGCCACTGTCAACGCACCGAACGTGACGATGGTGTTCATGGTGACTGCGCCGAGTTCGAAGCCGACCTCACGATGCCATTGGATGCCACAGGTTCGGCAACGGTCGTGTCGCCGGAACCATCCACGGATGAACGTCCGCCGGTCTGCGCACTGCGGACAGCGCAATCTGATCGCCCGCCACATCATGCGTGGGAACGTGTGTCGAAGCGGTGCCACGACGCCTGACGATAGGCCCACCCGATGGCCGTCCGGCAGAACGAGGCAACGCTGGGCCGGCCCGCGTGCGGCGTTGGCGACGCCATCGGTCACAATGGCTCGGTGCGTCGCTCCTTTGCCGGTCTGTTGTTCGGAATTGCCTTTGCCTGCGCGTCGCTCGCCATCAGCGGATTCCTGCTGCAGCGAACGGCGTTCTCTCCCGACAACACCTCCGGCGCAGCCGAGACCATCTTGGACGACGGGCCGATCCGCGAGGCACTGGTCGAGCGCGTGGCGACCGCAACGGCAAGTCAGATGTACCCCGACGATCCGGCTGCGCAGGCCAACGTCGGTGCCGTGGTCGCCCAGGTGGCGAACACATCGCCAGGGGCCGAACTGATGGCCGACATCTTGCGCGACGCGCACGCACACCTGATCGGTCAGACCGACGAGCCCGTGCAGATCTCGCCTCAGCAACTCGTCGACATCACCCGCGACCAGCGCGCCTCTGTGCTGCCCGCCGTGCTGCTCCCCGTGCCACGGGTTGGCGCGCTGGCCACCGCCGACACCGCGCTGGGCTGGATGGTTCCCATCAGTGGCATCGTTGCGATCGTGTTCTTCGTGTTGTGCTTCCTGGCTCATCCCGAGAAGCCGGCGCTCATCCGCACCCTGGGTATCGGGTTGGTCGTGCTGGCTGCGCTGACGCTGACCTTCGCGTGGATCATCCCGCGCTTCATCCCACCGTTGTTGAGTGACAGCGTGTGGGCGCGCATTCCCAGCCGAATGGCCGACGGTTCGCTGCCCCTCACCCTGGCCGCATCGCTACTGCTCACGGGGGGCGGCTTGGCGATGTTCATCGGTTCGGCCCGCATGGGTCGCAGTCGTCGGTGGAGCCAGCCGGTCAGCAACTACCGGTACCGCGAAGAGCGTCGCTGGAGCTGAGCGCGCGGCGGTGGACCCCGTCCTGTCACGCCACCAGTTCGTCGACGAATTCCTGGAACACCTGCGCGTACTGCATCGCGTCGGCGTCGGAGTGCATGACCGAGATGAGCCACTGCTCGTCCAGCCCCGGCGGCAACAGGATGCCGCGGTTGATGCCGTGCAGCCACTGCGCGAAAGCCAAGTCGAAGTCGGTGGCCTTGTAGTCGCGGTAGTTCTGAATGGGCTGTTCTGCCCACGTGACACAGCCCTTGGCGCCGAATTGCACGGTGTGCGCCGGCAGCCCGGCTGCGTCGATCGTGTTCTGGCACGCAGCCACCAGCTTGGCGTTCAGATCGACCACGGCACGGGTGGCTTCCTGGGTGCAGATCTCGGTGAGAACAGCCTTCGTTGCAGCCATGCACAACGGGTTGCCGTTGTACGTGCCCAGGTGCAGCACCTTGCCGCTGGTGATCTGGTCCATGCACTCCTGGGTGCCGCCGAACGCACCGATTGGCAGACCGCCACCGATGCTCTTGGCCAGCGCGACCAGATCGGGCTGCACACCCAGCACTCCGGTGGCACCACTCCAACCCGCAGTGATCCCGGTCTTGACCTCGTCGAAGATCAGCATGGTGCCGTACTTGCGCGTGATCTCGCGCACCGCCTGCAGGTACCCCGGCTGCGGCAGACAGATCCCGATGTTCTCCATGACGGGCTCGACGATGAACGCGGCGACATCACCCTTGGCCAGGACGCGTTCGAGCGCTTCGGGGCTGTTGTACGGGATGACCTTGGTGTCGGCCAAGACTGCGCGAGTGATGCCGGCAGTTGCCGGAATGGCATTGGGTGAATCGGCGGGCCCGGCCTCGCTGATCGGCGGCTTCATCGAGATCATGACCTCGTCGTGGTGGCCGTGATAGCCACCTTCGACCTTGACGATCTTCTCGCGACCGGTGATGCCTCGAGCCACGCGGATGGCATCCATGGTGGCTTCGGTGCCCGAATTGGTGAACCGCCACATGGGCAAGCCGTACCGCTGACCCAACAGCTCGGCGACATCGGCGTTCATCTCGCACGGCGTGACGAACAGCGTGCCGTTGTCGAGCTGACGCTCGACGGCTTGGCGCACCAGCGGATGGCAATGGCCCGAGAACAATGCGCCGTAGCCCATGTCGTAGTCGATGTACCGGTTGCCATCGACGTCTTCCATCCATGCCGCCTGGGCGCGCTTGACCACGATGGGATGCGGGTCGTAGGCCTGGAAGCTGGACGGTACGCCGAGGGGCAGCACCTTGCGGGCCCGATCGGTGGCGCGCTGCGACCCTTGCGTGCGCTCGATGTACACCCGCAACTCTCGGGCGGTGATGGACTTGGCTCGTGTTACCAATTCGTCGTGGCGGATGGATTCCGTTGCACTCATGGGGTTCCCCTTGCGGATCACGTTTCTACAAGCCTAGCGCACCACGGAATCCGTTGCGAACAAGCCATTCGACAACGCATCGAATTCACAATTGGAAGTGCCAGGGTGGTCTGGCAGACTGTGGACCCTTCATGGTGGCCGTAGCTCAGTTGGTAGAGCTCCAGTTTGTGGTACTGGCTGTCGCGGGTTCGAGTCCCGTCGGTCACCCGAGGCCCTCGCGGGCCGAACGTTGTCGAGCGTCAGTGCAGTTCCCTACACTGCCG
>JANNFQ010000675.1:0-12198 GCA_031380045.1 Acidimicrobiaceae bacterium | reverse complement strand
CGTCGTCGACACGCTAGAGATCACAGCGCAATGGTCGGCGTTGCCGCGAGTGTTCGATCGTGTTCGGGCAGCGCTGCTGGCGGTGCCGAACACGCGCACAGCGTCGTGTCACTTGTCGCATAGCTACTCCGACGGCGCGTGCCTGTACTTCACGTTCGCAGCCACTCCTCCGCCCGAGCAGATCGTCGCTACCTACGTGGCGTTGTGGGACGCCGGCCAGCGCTCTGTGTTGGCCAACGGCGGCAACCTGTCGCATCATCACGGCATCGGTCTGAACCGCAGCCGGTTCGTACGCGAAGCACTGGGCTCGTCGTATCCGGTGCTCGCCGCGCTGAAGCAGGCGCTGGACCCCACCGGCATCCTGAACCCCGGCAAGCTGGGGCTGCCCTCGCCGTTCGGTTCGGTTGCCTGGCCATGAGGCCGACGACGACACCCGTGGCCAACCGTGTGCACCTCGATTGGCAGGCGGTGCGTGCCGGTGCCGCCGTGTGCCTGGTGTTCGCGATCCCGTTCTCGTTGGCAGCGCGGTGGGCCGCGGACAGTCGCGACGACAGTGCGCTGGCGATCGTGCTCACGTTGGGGGCACTGGCCGGCTTCGTGATGGGCTCCGGGGTTTCGGCGTGGGTGCAGCGGGTCGGCTTCCCACTGGTGCACGGTCTGGTCACCGCGTCGGGAACGTACCTCGTCGCCCAGGCAGGATTCATCGCCATCCGCTTGCTGACCGGTCGCCAGGTGCGCTGGTATGCAGCATTGTTCAACGTCGCTCCCGTACTGTTCGCGGGCGTGATCGGGGGCGTTCTGGGAGTGGTGCTGCAACGAAACGGCGTCCGTCCGTCCACCTCGCGTCGCAGCGACGGCAACGACGGCAACGACGGCAATGGAGGTGCACGGTGACAGTTCTGGTGATCGACGTCGGCACCACGGGTGTTCGCTCGGCAGTCATGCACCCCGATGCCACCTTGGGGCCGGTCCACTACCGCCACCTGCCACCGACATCGCCGTTCCCCGGCCTGGTCGAGTTCGACCCCGTCGAGCTGGCCGACACCGCCATCGCGCTGGCCAACGATGCCATCGACCAGTTCGGTGGCCCGATCGCAGCAGTCGGCATCACCACCCAACGTGCATCAACCGTGGTGTGGGATCGCTCAACTGGCCAACCGATCGGTCCCGGTCTGGGTTGGCAGGACCTGCGCACGGTGATGGAGTGCATCACGGCCAAGGCCGAACACGGATTTGCCCTGGCCCCCAACCAGTCGGCCACCAAGGTGGCGTGGCTGCTGAACTCGGTCGACGGATCGCGCCAGCGCGATCTGTGTTTCGGCACGGTCGATAGTTGGCTGGCGTGGCGGTTGACGGGCGGCGCGGCGCACGTCACCGACCGCACCAATGCGGCGTTGACCGGCCTGACCGTGGCTGATTGCAGCGACTGGTCCGACGTCGCCCTGGCGGCGTTCGACATCCCGCGATCGATGATGCCCAGGCTTGTCGATACATCGGGACCGATCGCTCCAGCGACAGTGCTGCACGGTGCGCCGCTGCTGGCGGCCTTGGTCGGCGATCAGCAGGGCAGCTTGATCGGCCAGAGTTGTGTGCGTGCCGGCGACACCAAGATCACTTTCGGAACGGGTGGCATGCTGGATCTGTGCGTCGATGATCAGCCGCCACTCTCGGCCCGCCGCAGCCCGCACGGCACGTTTCCCATCGTGGCCTGGGCCATCGGCGACCACACCATGTGGGGCGTCGAGGCGATCATGCTGTCGGCCGGCACCAACATCGAATGGCTGCGCGACGACATGGGCCTCATCCAGTCGGCAGCCGACAGCCACGACGTGGCGCAGGGATGTTCGGCCAGCGACGGAGTCGTGTACGTGCCGGCCCTGCTGGGTCTGGGCACGCCACGGTGGGATTACGGCGCCCGCGGGTCGCTGTTCGGTCTGACTCGTGGCACCACACGCAGCCATGTGGTGCGGGCGGTGCTGGAAGGTGTCGCCCATCGGGGCGCCGATCTGGTCGACGCCGCCCAGGCCGACACCGGCAACACCATCCAGACACTGCGCGTTGATGGGGGGATGAGCCGCAATCCCACGTTCGTGCAGGCGCTGGCCGATGCCTCGCAACGGGTGGTCGAGATCGCCCCGGTTGCCGACGCCACCACCATGGGCGCCGGGTATCTGGCCGGGTTGGCCGCCGGTGTGTGGACCACCATCGACGACATCGCCGCGCAGTGGCGGCCGGCGGCCCGGGTAGAACCGGGCACCCCGTTGGACCGGGCGCGTTGGGCCGACGCGGTCGATCGAGCTGCAGCCTGGATACCCGCCCTGTCGGCGCTGGACTTCTAGTCTCTCTCCCTAGAATTGCTCCGCTCACCCCTGGCCTACAAAGCTGCGGGAAGCGATCGAAAGGACACACTTCCTCGTGCACACGGACTTGCCCGAAACGCCGGTGGCCGTGGTGGCTGAAGAACAGCCATCCACCGGTCTTCGTCGTCGCCTCATCGGTGCCGGCCTGATCGGCCTCGCCGGATCGTTGGTGCCACGTCTGGCCGCCCGGGCCGGGGCATCTCCCGACACGCCGGCGACCACCACCACGGCACCGCCGAAGCGGCCGACGACCGACGATGTCTCCCTGCTGGGCTTTGCCCAGTCGGTCGAGTTGGCGGCCGTCGAGCTGTACCAGATGGCGGTCGCCGCCCAATCGTTGGGCGATGCCGCTTTGGCGGTGGTCACCAGCGTGCAGCAGGCCCACGTTGCGTACGCACAATCGCTGAACGCCCTGCTGGGCCGACAGGCACCCGGAACCGTGTTGACCGATGTCGTCGACCAGTTCGCCGCCGACTTCAGCGGCGACGAAGCCTCCATCCTGTCGGCCGCGTTCGTGTTGGAAGACACTGCAGTGGCGACTCACTCCGAGCTCATCGGCCAGTTGACGGGCGTCGATGGTGCCGAGCTGATCGCCTCTATGCTCATCGCCGAGGCGCGGCACTCGGCGGCGTTCGCCGATCTGGCCGGCGAGACCGATCTCGACACCCTCATCTTCACCTCAGCCCAAGCTCTCGAACCCGGGGAAGGGTGAGCCACGTGCCTCAGCACCACATGAACGACGACGTTCGTCGCACCCTGCGCCACATGGGGGCCACGGCCGACGCCGATCACCGCGCCATGGCCACGGCCATGCAGGCCATGTTCGAATCGTCGACCACCGCTCAACAGCGCCGGCATGCGCTGCTCGGTCGTCGCAGCTTCCTGCAGATCGGCGGCTTCAGCGTGGCCACCGCAGCAGTTCTGGCAGCGTGTGGCGGCAACGACGGTGGCGGGCTGGCTCGGGTGGGCAATGCGCCCACCACGGTGCCACTGCCCGACCCGATCATCAATGATGGCGTGCTGTTGCGCACTGCCTCGTCGCTCGAGCATTCCGCCATCGCCGTGTACGACCTGGTCATCGGCAATGCCGACCTGCTCGACCCGTCGCTCGACGATGTTGCCAAGCGGTTCCGCGACGACCACGCCGGCCACGCAGCACTGTTCGAGAAGCTCACCGCCCAGATCGGCGCCGAGCCATGGACGTGTTCCAACCCGCGCATCGACGAGTTCGTCGTCGGTCCGGTGCTCAAGGCCATCACCGGCGCACCGGCCACCGAAGACGCGGCTGCGGTCACGGCCACTGACGACGCCAAGCGAGACGTGCTGCACTTCGCCCACGGCCTGGAATCGCTGGCAGGCGCCACATATCAGGCATTGGTGCCGCTGCTGTCCGAGCCGTCGATGCGCAAAGAGTCCATCACCATCGGCACGCACGAGGTGCGCCACGCGGCGCTGTTGGCGTTGGTCATCACAGGTCGCCCCGATGGCTACGTGCCGCCGGTCGAGGCGCCCGTCGATCCGCCCGAGTTCCCCATCGCGTACGTCATCCCGTCGGCGTTCGGCTCATTGGGTGCTCAGCAGGTGGTGCTGGGTGCGCCCAACGAATCGGGCGTGCGCACCACGTTCAGCCTCGACACTCCCAGCCTGAACAGCTTCGTCTACGACTACATGACGCCCAACTGCTGAACGGCCGCTGTGGCAGCCCCGTACACTGCCGGCGACGGTGAGTCGGTCGGGTGACCGCGGCACGGGGTCGGCTTGCCGGCGACCGTGTCGAGGAAAGTCGGGACTCCACAGAGCAGAGTGCTGGCGAGAGCCAGGTCGGGGCGACCTGACGGACAGTGCAACAGAAAGCAAACCGCCGATGGACCACCTTCACGGGATGGTCACAGGTCAGGGTGAAACGGTGCGGTAAGAGCGCACCAGCGTGTCGGAGCGATCCGCACGGCTCGGTCAACCCCACTCGGAGCAAGGCCAAGCAGAGGGCATGGGCGGCTCGTCCGCTCGTGGCAACACGAGCACCCCTCGGGTAGGTCGCACAGAGGGATGGTCACCGGCGCCGCAAGGCGCTACAAAATCCCGCTTACAGATCGGCTCACCGTCACATACCCTCTCTGAACAGGGGGAACGCGGTAGAATCACACGTCATGTAATGCGCCAGTCCTCACGTGGTCCTCTGTTGTGGCGAAGCCGGCGTCGATCGCTGCCCGTTTCCTACGACGTGACGGTCAGATTCGAAGACAGCCGAGGCCGCAGATTCGAGTTGCCGTACGCGCTCGACTTGGACGTGTACTTCGGGACCATGTCCATGACGATCTACGGCATGTACGACGCCGGACCCCGAGCCCGACCCCGGCGGGTCGTAGCCGTTCTGCGCAGCGGTCGACTGCCGCGGCCGTAGGCGCTGTGGCGTGACGAAGATTGGAATACGAGACCTGACAGTCCTTTCAGGATTGTGTGTCATGCTCGGACCACAGCGACGGCTGATCGTGCACGGTCGGGCGTCGAACAGGTGCGCCCGGTCCGGACTCAGCGCCAGGTGCACCGAATCGGGGTGTCGCCCCCGCTACGACGGGGGATCGTGGGCGACACCGCCGATGTGTCCGCTCGATGGTTTCGTGTGCAATTCGGAGACGGTCGCGAAAACGCTGCACGGCGCGTGCCGCCTTCCGCGCGACTCATCGCCACGACTGATCGGACCAGCCGAAGTTCGTCCGCCGCGTGTCCCAACGCGGGGTCGAAGGGAACGTTGCACCGCAGGTAACTCAGGACGATCTCGGCCAGCGCCGTCGTCTGGTCGATGCCGTCATCGCCGGACGCTCGACCGAGCAGCCAGAACTCGCCGATGTCGGTGCCGTGTTGGGCGGCGTGTTGTATGACTTGCGCGATCGGATCATCAGGTGACATCGTCAGCAGTTCGGAGCCGTCGCGACGTTGGATTGAACCCCGCACACCGAAGTCATTTATGGGGGATTTCATTGCGCCCACGGGTGCTCGGGAATACGGTGGGAACGTCCTTTCCGTGCTGCCGCCGAATTGGCGCACCTGACCCTTCCGGGGCGATACCCCGGCCCAGCCCCGCAATGGCGCGGGGACCATCAGGGGGAGCTGCAGGCACCAGGGAGCGTGACTGTCTCATGTTCAGCAACGGCCGCATCACGGTCCACCGTCAGTTCGACAACGCACGTGTCGTCTTGTCGGGCGACTTCGACATCATCGAGAGCAACCAGCTGATCGAACTGTCGACTCAGCTGTTCACCGAGCTGACCGCGACCGTCGAGGTCGACATGGGCGAGGTCACGTTCTTCGGATCACGAGCAATCGTCGGGTTGCTGCACCTTCGCAACGAGGTCGATCGCCACTCGGGCGCCGAGCTGCGGATCAGTCGCTGCAGCAATCGAGTCACCCGAGTGCTCGAGCTCTCGGGCGTCATCGACTTGTTCGCGTTCGGCCCGTCGAGGATCGCCGCCGAGCTGTCGGAAGTCGCCTGAACCGGCTACGAAAAGAAATCTCGAAAAGCATGTTTGAAGCGGTGAACCGCCGGGAACCAAGTGCCGAGGGTGCGTACGAGGCACCCGGAGTAGAGCGCCCTCTCGGTTTCTGACCCCGCCCCGGAAACCCAGGGGGCGTTCTCGCGCACTGGCGCGGGCGCAGGCTCACGTGCGATTTCTGAAGTCGGGGCGCGGCTTCTGCCCCGGTGGCTGGCGGGTCAGCTGACCCGAGCGCCACAGGTGCCGTCGTCGTACGGCATCAGCGAGGCCGAAGGCCTTCCACGCCCACATCAGCAGCGCCGCCCCGACCAGTTCGAACACTGCGTTGACCGCCAACGTCCGCTCGGCAAGTGGCAGCCGCGCTCCGTCGAAGCCGCCCGTGAACGGCCACCAGAACACGTTGGCATTGGTGAACGCGCCGTCGAAGACGATGTGTAGCAGCACACCGATCGGCACGCCCAGCAACACCTTGCGCAGCGGCCGGCGACCGACGGTCGTCAGCATCACGACACTCAAGAGACCGACCGCGCCGACCAGGCTGTGCATCACCCGGGCGCCACCGAATGGCGCATCGATCAGATCGGGCAGCAGCACCCCCAGCACCAGCGGCCGGTAGTCGAACCGCGGATCGGTGAACACGAAGAAGATCGTCAGCACCGACGTGGCGATGAACCAGAGCAACATCAGGCGCCGTGGCTCGCAGGGTCAGACGACGAGGTATCGACCACAGTGCGGGCAGTCGGGCAGCTCGCCCTGGGGCTGCACCGACATCACCCGTTCGAACTCCACCTGCGACAGGTCGACGTGGCAGCCGGTGCACGTGTGCCGCTCGAGCCGGCTGAAGCCCACGCCCTGGTGGCGCTTCAACATGGTCACGTACGTGTCGCGGTCGCTGTCGTCCAGCACCGCGTCGGCCTGCACGCGGCGATCGCGTACGTCGGCTTCTTCGGCCGCCAGCCCGGCCACCATCTGGTCCAGTTCTGCCTGTGCGGCCGCGATCGAATCCAGCAGTGGGGGCTCGGCCAGGGCGAGCTCGGCAAGCACCGATTCGGCCTGCGATTGTTGATCCATCGCCTCGAGTTCGCGGTCGTCGAGCTGGGAGTGGTGCCCCTGGATGATGGCGATCTCGTGCATCAGCGCCTCGGCTTCACGAGGCGCGATGACCGTCTTGAGCTGCGCGTCCAGGCGGGCCTTCTTGCGGTCGAGCTCGGCCCCGGCGACCTCGGCCTGCTCGATGGCGGTGTACGCCGCCTCGACGATGGCCTGCAGTCGCGCTCGTTCGGCGCTGTGCGCGGTGTGCAGCGATGTCACCTCGGCCAGCCGAGCCCGCTCGGGCAACCGGCGGCGTCGACCTTCGATGGCCTGGAGCTCGGTATCGAGTTGCTGCAGCGCCAAGAGCGCCGGACCGTTCACGGCTTGGGCTTGCTGACGATCACGTTGGCCGGCAACTTGGCGCACGGCAGTACCGACGACTTCAGGTCGACGGTGGGTAACGGCGCCTTCGGATCGAGTTGGGTGGGCACGATGGTCGTCTGGTCTGGCAACAGCTGAATCACCACAGGAGCCACCGTAGCCGGAACGCTGCTGGAACTAGCGGGGTCGCCTGGCGCCGCCGGATCCACTGGAGCAGCCGGCGCCCCTGTGGGCGCATCGCCACCGGGCGAGGTGGTGGTCGTTGCTCCCCCGCCGCCACCGATCACCTTGTACGCGCACTCCTCGCCCGGCAGATACAGGCGGGCGGCCTTGCGGACCAGCGGCGGCGGTGGCGCCCAATCCTCCACCGGCAGCGGCGTCATCGCCGCAGTGGCATACAGCTTCCAGATGCGCGCCGGGAACGTTCCGCCCTGCACCTTGTCGACACCCTCGACCACGAACTCCTCGATGTTGGTCATCGGCGTGTAACCGTCGGGATCGCCCACCCACACCGCGGTGGACAGCTGTGGGCTGTAGCCCACGAACCACGAGTTGGTGTTGTCCTGCTGTGTGCCTGTCTTGCCAGCAGCCGGGAACGGAAAGTCGGCCAGCTCGCCGCGTGCAGTGCCCTTGCGGAGCACACCCTTCAAGATGTCGGTCGTCTGCAGCGCCGCCGCCTCGTCGAGCACCTGCTGGCCCGCATCCTCATGGGTGTATGTGCGCGTGCCGTCGGCGCGCTCGACCCAGTCGACGTAGTAGGGGTCGTGATGCACACCGTTGTTGGCGATGGTCTGCGCACCCGATGCCATGTCGAGCGGGCTCATCTCGTTGGCGCCCGTTGCATAGCTGGCATACGGCTCGACAGGCAGGCGATCTTCTTTGGGTTGGCCGCGGTACAGGTAGGTGGAGTGCGCCATGCGATACGTGGTATCGACCACGCGATTCAGGCCGACGATCTGCGACAGCCGGGCGAACGCGCAGTTCAGCGAGCTCCACGTGGCCTGATCGAGCTGCCCCAGTTGGCCCGCATTTCCGTCGTCGACCAGGAACGGGTTCTTCGGGTCACCCGGGTTCGGCAACAGGCACCCTCGTCGCCCGTCGATGGTGTCGTTCGGCTGCGCACCAGCCTGGATGGCCGCCGCCAGGATGAACAACTTGATGCTGGAGCCGGTCTGGCGCGGCACCAGCGCCATGTTCAGTTCGTTGATACGCGAGACGAAGCCACTGCCGCCGACCATGGCGCGGATGGCGCCGGTCTTGGAATCCAGCGAGACGATGGCCGTGTCGATGCCGGCCTTGTTCGGCGGCAAGCCGGCTCGCGCGTTCTCGGCGTGCACTTGCAGCACAGGATCAAGCGTGGTGTGGATGCGCAGCCCGCCGCGGTACAGCTGATTGGCACGCACCTGCTCGTCGTCACCCAAGATGTTCGAGCGTTCCAGCAGATACTCGCGCAGTGCCTCGGTGTAGTACGTGGGTTTGGTGTCGTAGGTGGGGATGGCCTTCAACCGCTCGGGGATCGGCCATGTTTGCGCCAACGCATCGGCGCCCGCCTTGGTCAGCATGCCCACGTCGGCCAGGCGTTCGGTGACCTGACTGAATCGAGATCGCGACCGCTCGAGTCGACGGATGGGGTCGTAGCCCGACGGCGACCGGATGAGGCCGGCCAGGAACGCACCCTCGATCATGGTGAGCTCGCTGGCGTTCTTGCCGAAGTACACCTCGGCGGCCGCCTGCAAGCCGTACGCGTTGTTGCCGAAGAAGATGGTGTTCAGGTAGCGCTCGAGGATCTGCTCCTTCGACATCTCCTTCTCCAACATGGTGGCGTAGTGCACCTGCAAGAACTTGTACCTGCCGTCGCGTTCCAGGTCGGCCAGCAGTTCGTTCTTGACGACCTGCTGCGTGATGGTGCTGGCCCCTTGGCGCGGCGCATCACTGGCGAAGTTCGACAGGGTGGCACGGATCAGGCTGCGGACGTTGACGCCCTTGTGCTCCCAGAACTCGTTGTCTTCCACGGCCAAGATGGCCGACACGACGTCGGCCGGCACCTGTGACAGCGAGATCGGCTGGCTGTTCTCTCGCTCGAACACCGCGATCACGTTGCCGACCACGTCGTACACGTACGTCCGCTGCGACAGCGGTTCGAATGCGGGCAGAACCACCGGCACCTGCGAATGCGCGTTGGCCACCCGCCACAGCCGAGGCGCGGCAGACACCACGACCGCGGTCATCAGCAGAGCGCCGGCCAGCACGATCGCGGACAGACGGAGAATCCAAGCAACGGGTCGCACAGCACCGGTCACGCTAGTGGCGGGGTTACGCGGCTTCCCGTCACTCCGCGCCTCGCCGCTATCGTGCCCGCTCATGGACCAGGTCGCGAATCACCCATTTCGTTTCGGAGTTCAAGCGTCGAAGGCTGGGTCGCGCGCAGAATGGACCGATCTGGCAAAGCGGGTCGAGGCCAACGGCTATTCGGTGTTGACCATGCCCGACCACTTCGGCGACCAGCTGGCGCCGGTGCCTGCGCTGATGGCCGCGGCCGACGCAACCACGCAACTGCGCGTGGGCGCACTGGTGTGGGACAACGACTACAAGCACCCCGTCGTGCTGGCCAAAGAACTGGCGACCATGGATGTGCTGTCGGACGGTCGGCTAGAGATCGGGATCGGTGCCGGATGGATGATCTCGGACTACAACCAGGCGGGCATGCCCTACGACAAGGCTGGCGTTCGTATCGATCGTTTCGTCGAGGGTCTGGCCATCATCAAGGGTGCGATGGGCGAAGGGACGTTCTCGCATCAGGGCACCCACTACACGATCACCGATTACGACGGTCTGCCCAAGCCCGTGCAAGCTCCGTGCCCGCCGATCCTGATCGGTGGTGGTGGCAAGCGAGTGCTGTCGATCGCTGCCCGCGAGGCCGACATCATCGGCATCAACGGCACCATGCACGCGGGCGTGGTGGGGCCCGACGCCATCGCCACGATGACTGCCCAGGCCGTCGACGACAAGATCGCCATCGTGCGAGCGGCGGCAGGCCAGCGCATCGGCACGATCGAGATGAACGTGCGTGTGTTCATGGTGCAGGTGACCGACGCCCGCGAGTCAACGGTCGAGTTCTTGGCCAAGGCCATGCACGTGGACAACTCGATGGTGGAAGAGACACCGTTCGCACTGGTCGGTCCGCCATCGAAGATGATCGAAGATCTGCTGGCCCGTCGCGAGCGCTGGGGCTTCTCGTACATCATCGTCGGGGCCGAAGACGTGGAATCGTTCGCACCGGTGGTCGCCGAGCTCGCCGGCCGCTGATGCCGCGCAAGCGGCCCTCGGTGGCGCTGTACGGCGCCGGGCTGATCAGCCGGGCACACGGGGCGGCCGCCCGATTCAACAGGATGCCGGTCGTCGCCGTGGCCTCACGAACGCTCGAGCGCGCTACAGAGCGTGCCGCCGAATTCGGAGCGCGTCCGGTGGGTTACGACGACATCGTGGCGCGCCGGGTCGCAGCCGACATCGCCGTGGTGTCAACGCCGCCGCAGTGCCATGCTCGTGACACGATCGCACTGCTGGACGCGGGCTTCGCCGTGCTGCTGGAAACGCCGCTGTGCTGCACGTTGGCGCAGGCCGATGCCATCGTCCAGGCGTCGGCTCGTCACCAGGGCCGGTTGCTGTACGCCGAGAACCTGGCGTACTCGCCCGTGGTGCAACGGTTGCTTGCGCTCGTGCCGCGCTTGGGCAAGCTGACCCACGTGGAGGTTCGGGCGCTGCAGGGCCTGCCCGATCGAGGCCGGGTCGCCGACCTTCGAGAGCGCACCGAAGATTGGGGCGGTGGCGCGTTGTTCGACTTGGGCGTTCATCCCCTGGCGGTCGTCCTGCTGATCGCCAACGCCGCCGGCTTGGGTGCGCCGACATCGGTCAGGGCCCGTCTGTCCGGCGCCGACGGGCACGGTGGCGACGAACACGCGGACGTGTTCGTGGGGTATGCGAACGGGCTGCAGGCGCGGGTCGAGGCCAGCTGGCGGCACGGCACCGCCGCCGTGTGGGACGCACAGATGGCCAGCGACTCGGGCGTGCTGCGTGCCGAACTGTTGCCCGTACCTCAGCTGGAACACAACGGCGACGGCATTGCCCTGCCGGCGTCCACGACTTCGGCCGCGCAGATCGAGCAGTACGGCTATCTGGAGCAGTTACGCGCCCTGGCCACCGACCTGGACAACGGCACCACCCCGATCATGGGCGCGTCATTCGGGCGTCTGGTGCTGGAGGTGGTCTGCGCTGCCTACCGCTCGGCCGGCCGCGACGGCGCGCCCGAAGCGTTGCCGTTTTCGGGTGCCCGTGACCGGACACCGCTACAACTCTGGCGAGGGGCCTGACTGCCCACAGCGCCGCAATGGAAAATCAGACTGCGGTGACCTTCAGGGCTTCGTCGCCCTTTCGACCCTGGCCGATTTCGAACTCGACCTTCTGACCTTCTTCCAACGACCGATACCCCGAACCTTCGATGTTGGAGAAGTGGACAAAGACGTCGGGACCGTCTTCGCGAGAGATGAATCCGTAGCCCTTCTGAGCGTTGAAGAACTTGACGGTACCCGTAGCCATTGTGCTTGCTCTGCTTTCTCGAGCACCGACGGAGGCGCCCGTCCGGAAATCATATACGGGCGGCTGAGGCCGAGCGACGATCGTCGTGGTGTCAACCGCCGGTGCGAATCGAGGGCCGCAAGTTGCGGTCGAACAGCCCGAACAGCCGCTGCCAGTGACGCTCGGCGGCGGGCTTGTCGAAAGCCGGACGAAGCGGGAAAGCGAAGCCATGATGAACGCCGGGATAGCGCTCGACCCTGGCATTCACGTTGATCGAAGCAAGGTGGGCCTCGAGGCCATCCACCATCTCGGCCGGCGCATACTCGTCGAACTCGGCGCACGCGAAGTACAGCTCCCCCTTG